>DATFSG010000265.1:0-6947 GCA_035262765.1 Gaiellaceae bacterium
CGCCGCGCTCCTCGTCGGGATCGTCGGGCTCGTCCTCCAGGGCATCGCCTGGCCGGCACAGAGCTTCGGACCGGCCGACGGCGCGTACGCCAGTGTCTACTTCGGCTGGACGGCGTTCATCTTCGTCTTCGTGCTCGGCACGATGATCTGGCTGGAGATGACGCTCGCCATCTCGCTGCGCTATCGCCGGATGGAGAGCGGCGACGCGCCGCCGCCCGGACACGCGTCCGGCGATCCGCATCGCACCGCGCACGACATCAGCGACCCGCTCTCCCTCGTCCGCGCCGAGCTCGTCGGGCTCAGCTTCTACTGGACGTTCCTCGCCGCGATCGCCGTCCTCACCTGGGTCGTCCTCTACCTCGTCTAAATGGATCCGCTGCCCCTCGTCGTGTGCGGAGCCGCGGCGGCGTTGTACGCCCTCGGCCGCCGGGGCAGGACGCGCGTCTGGCGCGAACTGAGCTTCTACAGCGGCGTCTTGCTGGCGTTCGTCGTGCTCGAGCGGCCGTTCGACGACTGGGCCGACAGGTGGCTGTCCGTCCACATGTCACAGCACATCGTCCTCATGACCCTCGTGCCGCCGCTCGTCGTGCTCGGCCGCCCGTGGCCGCGCATGTGGCTGCCGTTTCCGTTGTCGGCACGGCGGGCGGTCGGCGGCACACTGTCGCGCTCGCCGTCGTTCCGCCGCACCGCCGGCGTCCTGAAGCGCCCGTGGGTCGCGCTCGCGGTCCAGTCGGCGATGGTCGCGCTCTGGCACGTGCCGCAGCTGTACGACGCGGCCGCGCGCAACGAGTGGATCCACGTCCTCGAGCACGTCTGCTTCGTCGCGCCCGCGCTCGTCTTCTGGGGTGTGCTGCTCGACGTGCCGCCGGTGCGCGCCCGCATCGACGATCTGCATCGGTCGCTCTGGTTCGCGGCGGCGATGATCCCGGGCTGGATCCTCGCGATCGTGCTCGCGTTCGCCCCCGCGCCGATCTACACCGCGTACCCGTCGCTGACCGACCAGCAGCTCGCCGCGGGCGTCATGTGGGTGCCGGGATCACTCACGTACTTCGTCGCGGCCTTCTACTTCTTCTACCGCTGGCTCGAGCCCGGTGACTCCGAGGCACCGATCGTCGAGCCCCGACCCGAGGAGCTCTCATGGACTTGACCGCCTCCTACCTGCAGGGCGCGATCCTCAGCTGGGCGCTGCCGCTCGCCCTGCTCGTCGCCGTCCTGATCTGGTGGATGGTCGTGCTGCGCCGTCGCCGCAGCGAGGACGCCTAGCCCGCGCGCAGATCGACGACCGACGGCTTGCCGCCGCGGGTGATCTTCAGCACATCCCACATCCGTGCGTCCTCGTGCCCCGGCACGAGGCACGTGAGGCGGTAGGCGCCTCTCTTGCTCGCGTGGAACGTGAAGCGAGCGGTGTGCCCGGCCTCGAGCCCGAGCCGCGGCCGCGGCGTCGCGGCGCCGGGAAACGCCGGCTTCGTGGAATCGGCTCCCTTGACGACCGCGCACGAGTGCCGCAGCGGGCCGCGGTTCTTGCAGACGACGCGCACGGTCCACCCGCGCGGCACCGTCCACATCAGGAAGCGCGAATAGCCGTCGAAGTTGAAGCCGCCGTTCTCGCCGTCGTAGGACGCGATCAACGTGATTGTGACCCGGTGCCGGTGGGCATCGACCGCGAGGAACCTGTGCGGCGGCGGAGGCGCCGGTGCCGCGAGCAGGAGAGCGACGGCGGCCTCGGCGAACATCCTGTCTAGCATCGCAGAGCGAAGAGGTGGGTACCAGCCGTACTTACGGAACCCTCACGCGTCTCTCAGAATTGTCCTAGGAACGATGGGCACCCTGGAACCACACTCATGCAAGGAGACTCCAAAAATATGAATCCCCGCCCAGCCAACACACGCCTGCGGCGCTTCCTCCCCCTCGCCGTCGCCGTCGCGATCGGCGCTGCGGCGGGCGCCGGGGCGTATGCCCTCACGAACCACAACTCGGCGACGCCCAAGGCGTCGCCACTCGTTGTACCCGCCCAGAACGCCTCGTCCTCGTCCGCGTCGAGCGGCGACGCCCTCACGCAGGTCTACAAGGAGGACGCGCCCGGCGTCGTCGACATCACCGTCCAGCTGAATTCGAGCGCCAGCTCGTCCAGCGGCGGCGGCTTCCCCTTCGGCAATCCCCAGGGGTCGCAGAAGGAGGCGGCCGAGGGGACCGGCTTCGAGATCGACAAGAAGGGCGACATCATGACGGCCGAGCACGTCGTCGACGGAGCCACCTCGATCAAGGTCACGTTCCAGGACGGCTCGACCGCGAGCGCGACGGTCGTCGGCAAGCCCGACAAGACGACCGACACGGCCGTGATCCATGTCGACAAGCCGGCCTCCGACCTGCACCCGCTCATGCTCGGGAACTCGTCGGCCGTTGAGCCGGGCCAGACGGTCGTCGCGATCGGCAGCCCGTTCGGCCTCCCCGAGACCATGACCGCGGGCATCGTCAGCGCCGTCGATCGGACGATCACCGCCATGAACGGCTTCGAGATCACCGGCGCGATCCAGACCGATGCTGCAATCAACCACGGCAACTCCGGCGGTCCGCTGATCGACACCGCCACGAACACGGTGATCGGGGTCAACGACCAGATCCTCAACGCAGGCGACACGAACGACAACGCCGGCGTCGGCTTCTCCGTCCCGATCGACAAGTCGAAAGCCGTCGCGGCGACGCTCATCGCCGGCGGCACGGTCGAGCACGCCTACGTCGGCGTCCTGATCCAGACCGTTAACGGCGGCGCCAAGGTCACGAAGATCACCCCCGGCTCCCCGGCGGACAAGTCCGAGCTGAAGGTCGGCGACGTCGTCACCGCCTTCGACGGGCACAAGATCACCTCCGCCAGCGACCTCACCGCAGCCGTCTCGGCCGCCAAGGTCGGCGAGAAGGTGACCGTCACCGTGCTCCGCGACGGGTCGACCCAGCAAGTCTCCATCACCCTCGGCAACCAGCCCGCCGAGGCCTCCACCTCCTAACCCCACCTCCCTGGACAGCGGCGGGCGGCTTCGCGGCCGCCCGCCGCCCCTCCGGCCGTCCGTAGGATCGGCCCATGGACACGGCCGAAGGCGCAGCGCTGCCGCTCGACGCGAACGTGGCGCGCTGGACGCTGATCGCGAGCATCCTCGGCTCGTCGATGGCCTTCATCGACGGGTCGGTCGTCAACGTCGCGCTCCCGTCGATCCAGGCCGAACTCGGCGGCGGGCTCGCGACGCAGCAGTGGGTCGTCGACGCCTACCTGCTCACGCTCGGCTCGCTGATCCTCGTTGGCGGCTCGCTCGGGGACATCTTCGGCGAGTCGAAGGTCTTCTCGATCGGCGTGGCGAGCTTCGCCGGCGTCTCGGTGTTGTGCGCGATCGCCCCGAACGCGCCGTCGCTGATCGTCTTCCGCGGCCTGCAGGGCATGGCGGGGGCGCTTCTGGTCCCGGCCTCCCTCGCGATGCTCACCGCCACGTTCACCGGCACCGCGCGAGGAAACGCGATCGGGCAGTGGACGTCCTGGAGCGGCATTTCGTTCATCATCGGACCGACGTTCGGCGGCTGGCTGGTCGACGTGTCGAGCTGGCGCGTCATCTTCCTGATCAACATCCCGATCGCCCTCGTGACACTGCTGATCCTGATGCGACTCGGCGGGATGCACCAAAAGCGCCGCGAGGACCTGCGCGTCGACGTCGTGGGCGCGATCCTCGGCACGGCCGGGCTGGGCCTGCTCGTGACCGGCTTCATCGAGCAGCCGCAGCGCGGCTGGGGGGATCCGCTGATCCTCGGCGCCTTCATCGGCGGCGTCGCCTTCCTCGGCGCCTTCGTCGCGTACGAGCTGCGGACGCCGATGCCGATGCTCCCGCTGCGGCTGTTCCGGATCCGCAACTTCTCGGTCACGAACATCGAGACGCTCTCGGTCTACGGCGGGCTCTCCGGCCTCACGACCTTCCTGACGCTCTACCTGATCGAGTTCGCGGGCTTCTCGGCGCTGCATGCCGGCATCTCGCTGCTGCCGGTCACGATCGTGATGTTCTTCCTCTCGCCGCGGATGGGACGGCTCTCGATGCAGTACGGCCCCCGCCTGTTCATGTCGCTCGGGCCGTGCATCGCGGGCCTCGGCGTCCTCGCCTTCACGCGCCTGCCGCAGGATGTGAACTACTGGGTGGACGTCCTTCCGGCGCTGCTCGTCTTCTCGCTCGGGCTGTCGCTCACTGTCGCTCCGCTGACGACGACCGTGCTTGCCGACGCTCGCGCAGGCGACGCCGGAGTCGCGTCGGGCGTGAACAACGCGGTCGCCCGCATCGCAGGCCTCCTCGCGATAGCGATCCTCGGGATCCTGGCCGCCGGCGGCGGCGACCACCTCACCGCGCACGGCTTCCATCTGACGATGGCCGCCGTCTCCGGGTTGCTCATCTGCGGCGGCCTGATCGGCGCGATCGGGATCCGCAACCCGCGCCGCGCGTAGCTAGTCCTTGCCGAGCATCACCTCGGTGGCCTTGACGAGCACCGTGACGTCGTCGCCTTCGGCGAGCTCGAGATGCTCGGCGCTCTCGCGCGTGATCGCGGCCACGAGGGTCTGCCCGCCGATGTCGACGGTGATCTCCGACATGACGCCGCCGAGCTTGACGTTCGTCACCTTGCCGGGGAGCTGGTTGCGGGTGCTGAGCTTCATGCGGTTCCTCCTTTGCTCGTAACGATGCGGGTTCCGGTTGCCTTGAAGCTGGCGTAGGCGTGCCCGCCCGGCTCGAGGCCGAGACGGCGGAGCGAGTCGACCGTGATCTCGGCGCTGAGCGGACCGATCGTGACGCGCGCTCTGTTCCCGAGCTCGGTGATCGCGGTGATCGTGCCCTCGATCACGTTCATCGCGGAGTCGTCGGGGCGGCTCGTCGAGATCGTGATGTCCCAGGGATAGATGGCGAGCAGCGCGCCGTCGCCGTTGTCGCTCGTGGCGATCACCGTGCCGTCGTCCAGCCGGGCAGGCAGCAGATTGGCGCCGGTGAAGGACGCGACGAACGCGTCGGCCGGCTGCGCGACGAGGTCGGTCGGGCTCCCCGTCTGCCGCAGCTCGCCGTCGACCAGTACGCCGATCTGGCCGGCGAGAGCGGCGGCGTCCTCGAAGTCGTGGGTCACGAGCAGCGTCGGGATCTCGAGGCCGGTCAGGAGCTGCTGGAGCTCGGCCCGGACGTCGGCCTTCGTGTGCGCATCGAGGGCCGAGAGAGGCTCGTCAAGCAGCAGGATCGCGGGATCACGCGCGAGCGCGCGGGCCAGCGCGACCCGCTGACGCTCGCCCCCGGAGAGGTCGCCGGGACGAGCGCGCTCCAGGTGCGCGATCCCAAAGCGCTCGAGGTACTCGTCCGCGGCGTTGCGGCGCGCGTACTCGACGTTCTGGCGGACGGTCAGGTGCGGAAAGAGCGCGTAGTCCTGGAACACGAGCCCGACCCGGCGGTCCTCCGGGCGCACGTTGACCCGGCGCTCGGCGTCGAACCAGGTCTCCTCGCCGCAGCGGATCGACCCGGCGGCGGGCTCGACCAGGCCGGCGATCGCGTTGAGGACGGTGCTCTTCCCCGCTCCCGACGGCCCGATCAGCGCGACCGTCGACGAGACCTCCAGGCTCAGGCAGAGCTCGAAAGCCCGAAGAGGGACCGTGACCTGGTCGAGGGTGACCGTTGCCATGAGAGTGCGATTCTGAGCGTTAGCAGGAGGACGAGGCTGATCAAGACGAGCGCGGCACTCATCGCCAGGGTCGCGTTGAAATTGTTCCCGAACTCGTAGTAGATCGCGAGGGACAGCGTCTGGGTGACGCCTCTCAGGCTGCCCGCGAACATGATCGTGGCGCCGAACTCCCCCAGCCCGCGGGCGAACGAGAGCGCGAGCCCCGCGATCAGCCCGCCGCGCGCGAGCGGCAGCACGACACGGAAGAACGTGCGAAGAGGACCTGCACCGAGCGTGCGCGAGGCGGCGGTGAGGCGTGGATCCGTCGCCTCGAAGGAGGCGATCGCCTGGCGAATGTAGAGCGGGCTGGCGACGTAGGCGACGGCGACCGTGACTGCAGCCTGCGTGAAGGGAAGACTGACCCCGAACGCGTTCAGCGAAGAGCCGAGCAGGCCGTAGTGGCCGAGCGCCGTGAGCAGCCCGATCCCGGCCACCGCCGGCGGGAGCACGAGCGGCAGCTCGACGAGCGTGATCGCGAGCGAGTGACCGGGGAAGCGTCGCGTTGCGAGCAGATACGCGGTCGGCGTCCCGAAGACGATGATCAGCGCCAGCGCGGTGAGGCTCGTCTTGATGGTGACCACGAACGCGTCCTTGACGACCGGGTTCGAGAACTGGTCGAGCACCTTGCCGGGCGTCGTGTGGACGAAGATCCCGACGATCGGCAGCGTCAGGAAGGCGAGCGTCACGACCGCGACCGCGACGAAGAGGCCGAAGCCGAGCGCTCGCCTCATCTCAGCTCAGGCCTACCTCTTCTTGTGGTGCGTCTGCTTCACGCGCGCCAGGAAGCCGTACTTGTGCAGCTTCTTCTGGCCGGCCTTGCTCAGCACGCGCTTGATGAACGCGTGCGCCGCGGTCTTCTCGCTGCTCGCCGAGACGACGCAGATGCCGTACTGCACCTTCGGCTGCGCCCACGCGGGCACCTTGATCACGCTCACCTTGCCCGGCACCGTCTTCGCGTCGGTCGAGTAGACGAAGCCCGCGTCGACTTCGCCGAGGGCGACCTTCGACAGCACCTCGCGCACGTCGGTCTCCTCGCTCACCACGTTCTTCAGCACAGCGTTGGTGAGGTTCATGTTCTTCAGGATCTGCAGCGTGTACGACCCGACGGGGACGCCCGACTGGGCGATGTCGATCGTGACCCCGGACTTCGTCAGGCCGTAGACGCTGTGGATGTGAGCCGGGTTGTTCTTCGGCACCACGACCACGAGCGTGTTGCGCGTGAAGACGAC
>DATFSG010000266.1:0-4732 GCA_035262765.1 Gaiellaceae bacterium
TTCGCCGCCGACGCGCCGCGCGAACGAGGCGCGCTCGAGCATGTCGCCCTGCGCGTGGGAGATCTCGATCGCGCGCTGGCGGAGCTGCCGGACAGATTGGAGATCGAACGGCGCCGCCAGGGCGAGGCGTACTTCGAGCTCGGCGAAGGGGTCGTGTTCGGGCTCGTGCAGGCCGAGACCGACCTCGACTACGACCTCGACCACGTCGCCCTGCGCTCCGCCGACCCCCAGGCGACCGCGTCGGAGTACGGCTCGCTCGGCTTCGGCCCTGCAGTGCCCGGCCCGTCGGGGTGTCCGCGGGTCGAGGTGGGAGGCGCCTGGATCGAGTTCCAGCCCGGTGCGCCCGGAGTGCCGGAGAAGCCGCTGCTGAATCACCTCGCGGTGCTCGTGGAGTCGGCCGACGAGCACGAGGCCGCGGCGCGGGATCTCGGCGTCGAGATCGACAGCGTCGTCGACGCTCCGAACACGCTCGCTGTCTTCGTCTGGGGCCCGGAGCGCGTGCGCATCGAGTACGTCGAGCACAAGCCGACGTTCTCGCTCACCTGAGTTGCGCGTCACAGTCGCGGGCGCCGGGATGGCAGGTCTCGTCGCCGCCGTGCGCCTCCGCCAGCTCGGGCACGAGCCGCGCGTGCTTGAGAAGGGGACGCGCGCCGGCGGCTCGATGCTTCTCTCCTCCTGCGTCGTCTGGCGGCACCTCGAGTGGGACCGCTTCCGTGCGGAGTGTCCCGGCGGCGACAAGCGGCTGCAGCGGCTGATCTGGGAGCGGCTCGACGAGTCGCTCGGCTGGCTCGAGTCGCTCGGCTCGGAGCCCGTCTGGGACGACACCGAGAACCCGCTCACGACCGGTCGCCGCTACGACCCGCGCGCACTTACGCAGCTGCTGGTCGAGGCGGCCGGTGGGGTCGAGTTCGAGACGCCGCTCCCGGATGCCGCCGAGGCGCCCATGCTGCTCGCGACCGGCGGCTTCCCGGGACGCCTCGCCCGCGAGCGCGGTCTGCTCCTGCGCGCGAACCCGTGGAGCGAGGGGGACGCGCTCGACTTCGCCGTCGCGCGCGGGGCGGCGACCACTGCCGGTCTGGGCGAGTTCTACGGCCGCGTCATGCCGGCCCCGCCGGCGCGGATCCGAGAGGAGGATTTCGTCCCGCTCGCCCAACTCTACGGGCGAGAGGCGCGCGTGTTCACCGACGACTGGAGCGAGATCACGCCGCCCGAGGTCGCGTGGCACGAGAACGATCTGGCGCAGCTCGTCGGCCCGCGCGCCTGGTACGTGGTCGAGGAGACGAATGAGCGGATCGAGGCCGCGCGCGCCGCCGGGGCGACCGTGGTCGGTCGCGACGAGGGCATTGCAATCCACGTCGCGGCCGCGGTGACGCACACGATCGGCGGCCTCGAGGTGGACACCGATGCGCGCGTAACGGGCGTCGACGGCGTGTGGGCGGCGGGCGTCGACGCCGGCGGCGTGGCCACGGGCGGCTACGCGAGCGGTCTCGCGCAGGCTCTGGTGCTCGGACTCGCGGCGGCCGAGTCGATCAGCCGGTGAGGTACGCGCAGACGCGGCGGTCGCCGGGCAGCGGCGACGGGGCGAGCTTCGTCACGCGCAGCTGCTTGCCCTCGATCTCGACCTGGGCGCCGACCGACGGCGGCTCGCCGTCCTGCTCCACGAGCTCGTAGCCCGAGGGCTTCCAGACGAAGAGGAGGTGCTGCTGCGCGCCGTCGCCGTTCACGAGGCCGAAGCCTAGTCGTCGCCGGTGGGCTGGCCGCGCAGTTCGAGGCTCATGGTCGTGCCGCCGACCTCGTGCTCGAGCGTCAGGTTCGCGCCGAGAGTGCGCGCCCGCTCGCTCATCACCTCGAGCGCCCGTCGGCGACGCTCGGTCGGCGCGTCGTCGCGAATCACGAGCTTCAGCGTGCCGGGCGCGTCCGAGGTGGCCGCGACGTCGAAGTGGGTGGGAGGCCCGCGCCGGATCGCCTCCTCGAGCGCCTCGCGCACGATCTGGTACAGCGCCGCCTGCGTCTGCTCGCCGAGCGTGTCGATCAGCGCCACGTCGAGCGTGACCTCGATCCGGTGCTCGCGGCCGCGGGACTGGGCGAGCGTGTCGACCGCCGCCGTGAAGCCGTGGTCGCGCAGCGCCACGGGCTCGAGGTTGAAGGAGAGCTCGCGTAGCTCGCCGACCGTCGCCCTCGTCCGGCCGAGCGCCTTGTCGAGGATCTCGCGCGCCTGCTCGTGCTCGCCGCGCCGGATCAGGTCGAGGGAAGCGTCGAGCATGAGCGCCACACCCGCAAGCGACTGCACCGGGCCGTCGTGCAGGAAGAGTGCGATCCGCCGCCGCTCGTCCTGCTCGGCCGCGAGAACCTGGTCGGAGAGCTCGCTGTCGGCGGCCGTCGTGCTTTCGGTGGTCGGGCTAGGCGCTGATCGCTTCACTAATCAATGATGGCTTCGCGAAGTGCGATGGCGACGGCCTGAGTGCGGGTATCCGCCTCGAGCTTGGCGAGAATGTGCCGGACGTGACTCTTCACCGTCTCCTGGCTGATGAAGAGCTGGCTCGCGACGTCGGCGTTCGACATGCCGTCGGCGAGGAGCTGGAGGATCTCGCGCTCCCGGCCTGTGAGCATGTCGTCCTTGTCCCGGCCGGTCAGGAAGGCGGGCATGAGCGCCGGGTCGACGTAGCCCTCGCCGCTCGCGACCTTCTCGATCGCCCGCAGCAGCGTCTCGTGCGGCGCCTCCTTCAGCACGTAGCCCTTCGCGCCCGACTCGAGGCCGCGGCTGAGCAGGCTGCGCTCGCTGTACGCGGTGAAGATGAGGACGGAGCTGTCGGGGACCTTGTCCATCAGCGCCTTCGTTGCCTCGAGCCCATCCATGCCGGGCATGCGCACGTCCATGATCACGACGTTGGGACGGCGCCGCTCGGCGAGCGCGACGGCGGCCTCGCCGTCGGCCGCCTCGCCGATGACGCGGATGTGCGGTGCGCGGCTGAGCGACAGGCGCAACCCCTCGCGCACGACCTCGTGGTCGTCGACGATCAGGCATGTGATCTCCTCGGCGGCCACAGCCGGCAGATCATAGATCGCAAGCCCGGCTGTTACATAAGTGCCATTTGCAGCTGTTCGGCCTGGGCAACCGGTTCCAGGCGAACCCGACGGCGGTCGCGGACGCCGTGGCTGCGGGCGAGCTTGCGCACGCTGTCGCGCACCGCATCCGTGTCGCGGCGCGGGAGATAGGCGCCGTGGCTATACAGGCGCTCGTACCGCGGAAGCAGTTCGGGCCAGTCGCGCTCGAGCGCGGCGAGGAAGTGCTCGCGCGTGCCGGGACGAAGATAGAGCAGGTTTGCCCAGATTCCGGTCGCGCCTGCAGCGCGAGCCTCGCGAACGACGTCGGCGAGCAGCTCCGGCCGGTCGCTCAGCCCGGGCAGGATCGGCGCCATCCCGACTCGCGCGTCGATCCCGGCCTCGACGAGCCGCGAGAGCGCGCGCAGCCGCTGTCGCGGCGGCGCCGTCCCCGGCTCGGTCCGGCTCCAGATCTCGTGATCGAGCGTCGGGACGGAGAACGTGACGGACACGTCGGCGCGGCGGGCCGCCTCGACGAGCACGTCGACGTCGCGCACGATCAGTGGCCCGCGCGTGATGATCGCGAACGGGCTCGCCGCGTCCGCGAACGCCTCGATGCAGGCGCGCGTGAGGCGGTAGCGCCCCTCGGCCGGCTGATACGGGTCCGTCGCCGCCCCGATCGCAACCGTCGCGTACTCCCAGGACGCTCGCGCGAGCTCTCGCCGCAGCACCGCCGCGACGTTCGTCTTGACTCGGATGCTGGAGCCGTAGCGGTCGTCCCACGGCCGGTCGGCGCGCGCCTCGAAGGCGCGGACGTAACAGAACGTGCAGCGGTGGGCGCAGCCCATGTACGGGTTGAGCGACCAGCCGAACGGCATCCCGCGAACGCGGTTGAGGGCGCTGCGGCAGGGCTCCTCGCGATACTCGGCTCGCATCGAAGAAGGATAGCGAACATACGTTCGTATAGACAAGCGCCGCCGACCTCGTCCCTATACTCCGGCCGGAGAGTTGGACGAGAACCCTCCTAGTACCTACGCCCTCGGGATGAGGGCGTGACGCTTTTCTTCGAGCTGCTCGGGGTCGCGGTCCTGATCCTGCTCAATGCGTTCTTCGTGGCGGCGGAATACGGCCTCGTCACGGCGCGCCGGACGCGGATCATCGAGCTCCAGCACCAGGGCAACCGCCGCGCGCGCGACGTCTTGAAGATCACCGGCGATCCGCCGCGCTTCATCGCGGCGATGCAGCTCGGTGTCACGCTCACCTCGCTGGGAATCGGCGCGCTCGGCGAGGAGACGCTCTCGCGCGAGTTCGACAAGTGGATGTCTTTCGCGCTCGCGGTCATCCTCGCCTACGCGATCCTCAGCTTCTTCCACGTCGTGTTCGGCGAGCTGGTGCCGAAGGGCGCGGCGCTTGGGCATGCAGAGGGCACGGCGCTATGGGTCTCGGCCCCGGTGCGCGCGTTCTTCATCGTCTTCAAGCCGGCGATCTGGCTGCTCCGCGTGTCGACCGACTTCGTCCTGCGCCGCTTCGGGCTCGAGCCGCCCGGCGCCGAGCGCGAGGTTCACTCCGAGGCCGAGCTCCGCATGCTCGTCTCCCGCTCGACCCAGCAAGGGCAGATCGAGGAGGACGAGCGGGCGATGATCGACAAGGTCTTCGTCTTCGGGGACAAGGACGTCGCCGACGTGATGGT
>DATFSG010000267.1:0-2293 GCA_035262765.1 Gaiellaceae bacterium
TCGAGCCCGCTGCCCGAGGAGCTGGGCAAGCTGCTCGTCCGGCACCGTGTCGTGGAGCGAGTCGTCCACGAACTCGTAGAGTCGGGCGAGCTGGAACGCACGCTCCAATCGACGCTGGACAGCCCGCAGTCGCAGGCGCTGGTCGATCGCGTGCTGGCGAGCCCGGCGATGCACCAGGCGCTCGAGCGCGTCCTTTCGGGACCGGAGGTACGCACCGCGCTGAGGTCGCAGTCTGCGGGCTTCGCCGACGAGGTCATGGGCGGCGTACGTGACGCCACGACAGGGTTCGACTCCAAGCTCTCGACCGCGCGCGGGCCGTCGGGGTCTGCGCGAACGCCCTTCGCGGGCGTGGCGAGCCGCGGCGTCGCGCTGGTCGTCGACGCGTTCGCGATCGTGGCAGGCACCGCAGTCATCGGCGGCGCCGCAAGCCTCGTCGCAGCGGTGGTGGGCGGCCTGCGGCCCGAGTGGCTGGCTCAGGGGCTCCTCTCGCTCGCGGCGGTGGCGATCGCGGTCGGCTACTTCGTCCTCTTCTGGGCGTCCGCCGGCCAGACGCCCGGGATGCACCTGATGCACGTGCGCGTCCTCTCCAGGAGGGACGACGGCCGGTTGACCCTGTGGCGGGCGCTGTTGCGGACGCTCGGGCTCGCGCTCGCGATCATCCCCTGCTTCCTCGGCTTCGTCCCCGCGCTCTTCGATCGGCAGCGCCGCGCGCTCCCCGACTACATCGCCGGCACCGTGGTGGTCTACGACGACGGTAACGGCGGGCCGTCGCAGTGAGCGCGCCCGAGAAGAAGCGGCTGGACGTCGCCCGGAAGGCGGCGAGCGCCTCCCACCCGCAGAACATCTTCGAACGGCGCATGTCGAAGTTCCTGCGCGAGCCGCCGTCCGTCCGGCTCGCCGCAAACGTGATCGTCACGGCCACGGTGATGATCGTGGTGCTCGGCGGCGTGCTGATGCGCGTGTTCGACCACGAGGAGTACGGCTCGGTGTGGGCCGGCATGTGGCTGGTGATCCAGACCGTCACGACGGTCGGCTACGGCGACGTGGCTCCCAAGCTGGCGATCGGCCGGATCGTCGCGGCGCTGATCATGCTCTGGGGGATCGCCTTCCTCGCGATCATCACGGCCGCCATCACGTCGGTCTTCGTCGCCCGCGCCCAGCAGGAGCGCGAGCTGGCCGCCGAGGCGGAGGCGTCCAGTACGCGAACCTCGATCGACGACCGCCTCGACCACATCGACGTCCAGCTCCGGCAGCTCCGCGAGCTGCTCGAGCAGAAGCCCTCCTAGCGCCGCCGCCGGGCGAACAGCGCCAGCACGAGCGTTCCCATCACCGTGAGCACGAGCTTCACCGCTTTGCCGCCGCGGAGCTTCGACTCGCCGCCGGCGCGCGGAGCCATGTTCACCGGGACCTCCTCGACGCGCAGCCCGGCGTCGACGAGGCGGATCAGCCCTTCCACCTCCGGCGCTCCGCTCGTGTACGGCTCGGCCAGGAGCGGCAGCGCCTTCGCGTTCACGGCGTAGAGGCCGCTCGTCGCATCGTGGAACGGTCGTCGCAGGACGATCGCGACCGAGCGCCGCAGCAGCCCGGTGCCGAGGCTCCGGGCCGGGCTCGGCCGGTAGCGGTACGGCTCGTAGCCGTTCCCAGAGACGAAGCGCGAGCCGACCGCGACGTCGCACTCGCCGCTGCGCACGCGCTCGAGCAGCCGCGCGAGCTCCGGCGCCGGATGCTGGCCGTCGGCGTCGACGCGACCGCAGAAGGGGTAGCCGTGCTCGTGCGCCCAGCGGTAGCCGGCGGCGATCCCGATGCGCAGCCCCTGGTTCGTCCCCAACGGCAGAACTTCCGCCCCATGCTCGCGGGCGACGTCGGCCGTCCGGTCGGTCGAGCCGTCGTCCACCACGAGCACGTCCACGTCGGGCAGTCGCTCGTGCAGCCCATCGAGGACGGCCGGCAGGTTCTCCTCCTCGTTCCAGGCAGGGATGAAAACGACGGTGTCGCTCATCGCAACCGCCGCGCGATCTCGGCCCGGGCAGCGCGGAGCTGGGCCGGCAGGAACGGGAACGCCGCGAGCTCCCACGCGATCGAGCGCAGGCTCGGCGCAACGGCCGGGGAGCGAAACCTCGTCTCGACACCGGCGCTGCGGTAGAGCCGCCCGAACAGGAGGCGAGTGCGGGCGAGATGCGTCGGCGCGCAGACGACGACAGCGCGCGCGATCTCCCGATCCCGCAACAGCGGCAGCGTCCGTGCCGCGTTCTCGGCGGTGTTCCGCGCGGTCGGCTCGACGACGAGCTCGACG
>DATFSG010000268.1:0-4369 GCA_035262765.1 Gaiellaceae bacterium
TCGATAGAGCCGGCCGCGCTTGTGCGCGAGCCCCTCCTTCGCCAGGCGCGGCAGCGTCGCGTAGAGGCCGCTCTTTGCCGGCGACCAGACGTGTCCGATCGCGTGCTCAACCGCCTTCGTCAGGTCGTAGGCGGAGCGTTCGCCCTCGATGGCCAGCAGTGCGAGGATCGCCGCTTCGGTCGTCGTGAGCCGGACCGTCGCCACCTTCTGTGTGGAAGGCATACGGAGATCGTACTACTCCAGCATGGAGTAGTCCAACTCGGAGCAGATCAGCGCGTGATCGCTTCGTCGACGAGCTTGGCGGCGAGGGTGCGCGCGTCTTGCGCCGGTCGTCCGGACTGCTCGATCAGTGCCTGGGCCTGGGCGCCTGCGAAGACGAGCATGAGCTGCCGGGAGAGCGCGCCCGGATCCGACGCGCCTGCGGCCTTCGCTCGGTCGCGCAGCCAGCGCCGCAGTCGCTCCTTGTGGCGACGGACGACCGCGTGAGCGGGGTGCGAAGGGTCCGGTAGCTCGGACGCGGCGTTCGTGAACGGGCAGCCACGGAAGTCGTCGGAGCCGAGGATCGATTCGAGCTGCGCGAAGAACGCGTCGAGCTGCTCGCGAGGGTCGGCGACGTCGCGCTCGATCGCGGCCGTGAACATCCGGTAGACGGGCAGGTCGAGCGACTCGTAGGCCGCGACGACGAGGCCGTCCTTGGAGCCGAAGCGCTGGTACAGCGTCCGCTTCGAGACGCCGGCGGAGCGACTGAGCTCGGCGACGCCGGTGGCAGTGATGCCGTACGCATGGAATCGCTCGGCGGCGACCTCCGCGATCCGCGTTGTCTCGGCGTCCATCGCGGCATGGTACCGATCGGTTTCCGACTCCTGTATAGTCGCAGCGTCGAGAAACCGATCGGTTTTCAGGAGGTCGAAATGTCGCAAGTGCTGGTCCGTTACCGAGTGCATCCCGACCGCGTCGCCGAGAACGAGGAGCTGGTTCGCGCGGTCTACGACGAGCTCAACGCATCGCAGCCGGAGGGCCTGCAGTACGGGACGTTCAAGCTGCCCGACGGGGTCACGTTCATCCACGTCGCGCGGCACGGCGACCCCAATCCGCTGCCCGAGGTCGCGGCCTTCCAACGGTTCCAGGAGGGGATTCAGGCTCGTTGTGAGGAGCCGCCGGTCGTGACCCAGCTGGAGGAGATCGGGTCGTATCGCCTGCTCGGAGCGGAGTAATGAGCGGAGCTGGGACGAAGGACGATCCGTGGCGGCTGAAGACACCGCCGCTGAGCTCGGACTACGAGATGTACCTCGACAAGCGCGACGGGCAACCGGTGATCGTCTGCGTCGTCGGCGAGACGACGTTGCTCTACGACGCGCGGGCGATCGACGACCTGCACGCGATGCTGAAGGAACGGGGCGACTGGGTCGAGCTCGGCAGCGCCGACGAGCAGAAGGACGCCAAGCCAGGCACCGTCGAGGCCTGGGGCCGCTCGGCCGAGAACCCGGTCGGCGGCTGGTACGGCCTCAAGAAGGGCCTGCGCGGCCGCTTTGGCATGTACCTGCCGCCGCTGCTCGAGACGCTGGGCAAGGTCGAGCTCGAGCACAACCCGCGCAACAACCGCGTGCGTGCGCTCTAACGGCACGCACGCGGTCTCTCGCGAAGGGAATGACGCGCCTACTGGCTGGAAGCGACGCCGATCTTGTGTCCAAGCGGATCGGCGAGAACGCCGAAACTGACTCCCGGAACTTCCTGCGCCGGCTGAACGATCGTGCCGCCGAGCTCCTCCGCCTTGGTGAGCGCCGCGGCCACGTCGGGCACGCCGACGAAGAAGAGCACGGTGTCCGCGTCGCCCTGCAGCGGACTGATCGCGGTCGGAAGGGCGTTCTCGACTCCGGTGTCGACGAAGGTGTAGCCCGGATAGGCGCCGTCCGAATAGGCCCACCCGAAGAGGCCCGCGAAGAACTCGCGCGTGGCGTCCGGGTCGGACGACCTGATCTCGGCGTGTACGACGGGGTTGCTCATGTCGTTCTCCTCGCTGCGTAGGTGTCGGCGTATCCGACAGTCGCGGGGAAGACGAGCAAGCGCCGCCGAAATCGACATCCGGCGCCGACTTTCTCCAGAGTGAAGTGGCGAGGGCCGGACTCGAACCGGCGACACCCCGGTTTTCAGCCGAGTGCTCTACCAGCTGAGCTACCTCGCCGCGGCTGGGCGGCGGTCAGTGTAGCCCGGGCGCGGCGGCAGGTGGCCGCGTTAGCCTCCGCGCTTGTGAGCGTTGAGCACCCCGTCCGCGAGGTCGACGTGATCGGCGCTCCGCTCGATCTCGGCGCCGGTCGGCGCGGCGTCGACATGGGCCCGTCCGCGATCCGCTACGCGGGTCTCGAGCAGCAGCTCGCGGACAAGCTCGGCGTACGGGTCAACGACGCCGGCAACGTGATCTCGCCGGTCGTGGAGACGACCGACATGGGGGACGAGCACGCGCGCTATCTGAGCCAGATCCTCGACCTCTGCGACCGGCTGTCCGGGCTCGTGGCGGAGTCGGCCGGCCGTGGAGCGCTGCCGCTCGTCCTCGGCGGCGACCACTCGGTCGCGCTTGGCTCGCTCGTGGGGATGGCGAAGGTGCGCGGCACGGGCGGGGTCGTCTGGATCGACGCGCACGGCGATCTCAATACTCCCGCGACCTCGCCGAGCGGCAACGTGCACGGCATGGTGCTCGCGGCGGCGCTCGGGCTCGCCGGCGACTCGTTCCAGCGCGACGGCTGGCCGTTGCCGGCGGTCGACCCGGGGAAGCTCGCGCTCGTGGGTGTTCGATCCCTCGACGATGGGGAACGGAAGCTCCTGAACGGGATGGACGTGAAGGTCTTCACGATGAGCGAGATCGACCGGATCGGGATCGAGCCGTGCATGCGCGAGGCGCTCGCGCACGCGGACGGTGCGGCGTTCCTCCACGTCTCGCTCGACCTGGACGTCGTCGACCCGGACTACGCGCCGGGTGTGGGCACGCCGGTGCGCGGCGGGCTCTCGTACCGCGAGGCGCACCTCGCGATGGAGACGGTCGCGGAGTCCAAGCTCATCGACTCGATGGACGTGGTGGAGGTCAACCCGATCCTCGACCGCGAGAACGCGACGGGGCAGCTCGCCGTCGAGCTCGTGGCCTCCGCGCTCGGCGCCCGCATCCTCTAGTGCTGCGGCTGGAGGTACGCGAGGGCGACATCGCGGCGATCGAGGCCGACGCGATCGCGAATGCCGCGAACGACCGCCTCTGGATGGGCGCAGGCGTCGCCGGAGCCCTGAAGCGCGCGGGCGGCGACGAGATCGAGCAGGAAGCGATGAAGATCGGCGGGATCCCGCTAGGCACCGCCGTTGCGACGACCGCGGGACGGCTCCGCGCTCGCTGGGTCATCCACGGTGCGGTCATGGGACAGGACTTGCGGACGGACGCCGACCTCATCGGCCGCACGACCCGCGCGTGTCTCGAGGTCGCCGAGGAGCTCGGCTGCCGCTCGCTTGCGCTACCCGCCTTCGGCACGGGAGTCGGTGGCTTCCAGCTCTCGGCGTGCGCCCGGATCATGGTCGCGGAGGCGCGACTGTTCCCGGCCGAGTCCCTCGAGCTCGTGATCTTCGCGGTCTACGGCGGCGAGGCCTACGAGGCGTTCTCGTCGGTGCTCTCTTCGCCGGATCCCGACGGCTCGTAGTAGCGGCGACCTTCGAGCTCCTCCGGGAGGTAGCTCGTCTCGAACCCGGCCGGATCGTCGTGCGGGTAGACATACCCCTTGCCGTGCCCGAGCCGGCGGCCGTAGTACGAGCCGTCGCGTAGCGCCTTCGGCGGCCGCGCCGCTCCGTGCTCCTGCACGTCCGCCGCAGCGCGGTTCAGCGCGACGTAGCTCGTGTTCGACTTCGGCGCGCGGGCGAGGTAGATCGCGGCCTGGGAGAGGTTCAGGCGCGCCTCGGGGAGGCCGACGTGCTCCACGGCCTGCGCGGCGGCGACGGCGACGAGCAGTGCGCGTGGGTCCGCGTTGCCGATGTCCTCGGAGGCGAGCACGATCATGCGCCGCGCGATGAAGCGCGCATCCTCACCGGCTTCGAGCATCGCCGCGAGGTAGTAGACGGACGCGTCGGCGTCGCTCCCGCGCATCGACTTGATGAAGGCCGACGTGTAGTCGTAGTGCTGGTCGCCGGCCTTGTCGTAGACGAGGGGCGGCTTGCGGGCGGCGTCCTCGACGTTTTCCGCCGTGATCGCGCCGTCGGCCGTCTCCTGCGCGAGCTCGACGATGTTGAGCGCCGTTCGCGCATCGCCGCCGGAGCGGTGGGCAATCAGCTCGACGATATCGTCGGACGCCGTGCCGCCGACTTCCGCGACGCCGCGCCGCACGACCACGGCCATCTCCTC
>DATFSG010000269.1:0-2677 GCA_035262765.1 Gaiellaceae bacterium
AGGTACTCGTAGCCGAGCGCCGCGACGAGGGCGCCGACGATCGGCCCGATCCAGTAGATCCACCCGTTCGCCCAGTAGTTCGCGGCGACCATGGGGCCGAAGGCGCGGGCCGGATTCATGGCGGCGCCGGTGATCGGCCCGCCGACGAAGACGTCGATCGTGATCGTGAGGCCGATCGCGAGGCCGGCGATCGCCTTGAACGCCCCGCGCTCGTCGACCGCGGTCGCGAAGACGGCCCAGACGAGGAAGAACGTCATGATCATTTCGAGCACGAGGGCGCGCGAGTCGGCGAAACCGTGCGCGACGTGTGGGACAGCTCCGTAGATCGCCGGCTTCTTGAACAGCCAGCGGAGGATGAGCGCGGCTATCACGGCGCCGCCGAGCTGGAAGACCCAGTAGAACGCCGCGATTTGCCCCTTGATCCGGCGCGTCGCCAGGAAGCCCAGGGTGATGGCGGGGTTGAAGTGGCCACCCGAGATGTGGCCGAGGTTCGAGACCATGATCCCGATCGCGAGACCGTTGGCGAGCGCGATCGCGACGAGCGTGTAGCCGGCGTTCAAACCGAAGACCGACGAGGCGACGGCGCCCGCGCCGCCGCCGATGAAGATCAGCGTGAAGGTTCCGACGAACTCCGCGACCCCGCGACGCAGCAGATCCTGGTCCACGGCGCGCAAGGCTACGAGGAGTGTCGGACGGCATCCGCCGCCCCCGAGGTATGACGATGCGGTGCCCCGGGTAGGAGCCCTTCGTGAACGGGGTCGAGCAGGAGAGCAAGTTCGAGGTCGAGTGCCCTCACTGCCACAAGACGTTCGCAGCCGAGCCGATCGAGGGCGGGCGCGCAGCCCGCTACCTCGGCTTCAAGTGCCCGCACTGCAAGCTCTTCGTCCCGCTCCAGCGCGCGACCGACACCGGCCTCAGCCGGGATCCCGACGCGCGCTAGGTGACGGCGTCGCGGAGCGCCTGCGCCTCCGGCAGGTGCTCGAGCTTCTTCAGCGTGTTGTTCTCGATCTGGCGGATCCGCTCGCGCGTGACGCCGAAGGCTCTACCGACCTCCTCGAGCGTGCGCGGCTCGCCGCCGAGCAGCCCGTAGCGGAGCTCGATCACCTCGCGCTCGCGCCTCGGTAGCGCGTTGAGCGCATTGACGACGTCCTCGCGGCGCAGCAGGAGCTGGGCCGTGTCGAACGGCGACTCGGCCGCCTCGTCCTCGACGAAATCGCCGAGCGAGGAGTCCTCCTCCTCACCGATCGGCTTCTCGAGCGAGACGGGCAGCTGCGACATGCGCAGGATCTCGCGAACCTCTTCGGTCGTCATCTCGAGCTCCTCGGCGATCTCCTCCGGGCTGGGCTCGCGCCCGAGCCGCTGCACGAGCTGCCGCTCGATGTGCACGACCTTGTTCAGCTTCTCGACCATGTGCACGGGGATGCGGATCGTGCGCGCCTTGTCGGCGATGGCCCGTGTGACGGCCTGCCGGATCCACCATGTCGCGTAGGTCGAGAACTTGTAGCCCTTGCGGTAGTCGAACTTCTCGACGGCGCGGATCAGGCCGAGCGAGCCTTCCTGGATCAGGTCGAGAAAGGAGAGCCCGCGGCCGAGGTAACCCTTCGCGATCGAGACGACGAGGCGCAGGTTCGCCTCGATCATTTCGGTCTTCGCACCCATGTCGCCGCGCTCGATCCGCTTCGCGAGGGTGACCTCCTGGTCGGCTGTGAGGAGGTTGACCTTGCCGATCTCGCGCAGGTAGAGACGAAGGGAGTCGAGTGACGGCTCGACGGTGAGGTCGAGCTTCGGCGCCGCGACGGCCTTCTCGTCCTCGGGCGGCGGCGGCTCGTGCGGCGGCGCCTTGTGCCTCTCGCCCTCGACGACGTCGACTCCGTGCTCGATCAGGTACGTGTAGAAATCTTCGACCTGTTCCTTCGTCAGCACCACGTCCTCGCACGCGGTCGCGATCTCGTCGTAGGACAGGAAGCCTTTCTCCCTCCCCTCGGCAACGAGCTTGTGGAGCTCTTCGACGTCCGGAAGCGCGATGTCGACGGTCAGCACGTCTCGAACCTCCCCGGCCTAGGTTGCATGACAGCGTTGCCACAACCGACCGAGACCCGCTCCCCCTCACGCCTCGGCCCTCCCTCTCGCGTGCCGGATACTAGTCACGTCCCGGCAATTCGTAAAGAACTTGTCAACGAACGGTCGCTGTGCGGGAACAGCGCCGTGTTCAGCCCGCTCGGAGGGCTGTCTCGCCGACGCGCTCGCCGCGGGTGTTGAGCACCGGCCGGGACGCGAGATCCGGCAGGTCGACGCCGAGCGCGCCGAGGAACGCTGCGAGCGCCGGCCCATGCGCACGGCTCGCGCCGTCCTCCGACTTGATCGCGACGCCGACTCCATCCGGCCCCGCCGCGCAGAGGAGCCCCTCCGCGCCGCCTTTCGCGAGCCAACCCGGCGCGCCGCGCATGAGGAGATAGTCGACGCCGTCCGGGCCGCCGACGAGATCCGGCCGCGCCCGCATCGCGGCGGCCACGCGCGAGCCGCTGGGCAGCGACTCCAGGCGCGAGAACGCGTGCGCCATCCGCTCGAGCGTGAGCGCGAAGGTGACGATCCCGCAGCCGTCCGTGCCGGTGACCAGCCTCTCCGCCTCGACCTCGGCCGCCTCGGCGTGCACCTCCAGGCAGGCCTGCTGGACCGG
>DATFSG010000270.1:0-3053 GCA_035262765.1 Gaiellaceae bacterium
GCCTCGGCGTCGGTGGGGCTCGTCGCGGTGATGCTCATGGTGGGCGCACTGTTTCCGGCGGTCGGGCACACGATCGGGAAGCTCGACGTCCCCTCGAGCGTCGCCAACCTGCTCGGCGGCGCGGACTACGGCACGATCACCGGCTGGTTCCGCAGCGAGATCGCCGTCATCTACGCCCCGCTCGTGATCGCCGCTCTCGCGATCACCGGAGCCTCGGCCGCGACCGCGGGCGAGGAGGAGGATCGGATCCTCGCCCTGGTGCTCGCCCACCCGATCACGCGCTCGCGCCTGGTCGCCGCCAAGGCCCTCGCGGTCGCGTTGATCGTGGTGACCGTCGCCGTCGCGGTCTGGGTCGGCCTGATCGTCGGGGTGGCGGTCGGCGGTGGAGGGATCAGCCTCGCCCACATCAGCGCGCTGGCGGTCCAGCTCGCCTTCTTCGGGTTCGCGATCGGAGCCGTCGCTCTAGCCCTCGGTGCCGGCACGGGCTATCGCTCCCTCGCCAACGGAGTCGCCGCGGCGGTCGCGATCCTCGGCTGGCTGGTCAACAGCTTCGCGCCGCTCGTAGGCCCGATCGCCTGGCTCAAGTACCTGACGCTCTTCTACTACTACACCGGCCACGACCCGCTGACCCGCGGGGTCGACGTCACGGGCCTGGTGGTCCTCGGGCTCGTGACCGCCGCGCTCACCGCGGCGGCGATCGTCGCCTTCGGCCGTCGCGATCTGCGCGCCTAGCTAGCTCGGAGCCGATGAGTTCTCTCTGAGCTGCGGGTCTCTGTAGAACTTTCTCGTTCGGCAGCCACCAACTCAGGGGGTCAACTTGAAGCTTCTTCTCACGTCCGGCGGCGTCACCAACCCGAGCATCCACTCGGCGCTCGTGGAGCTGCTGGGCAAGCCAATCGCGGACTGCAATGCGCTCTGTGTGCCGACCGCGCAGTGGGGTCATCCGATGTGCGGCCCGGCCTCGGTGCGCGGCTTCGTCGCCGCCGAGCCGGCCTGGGAGCACTTCTCCGGGCTCGGCTGGGCATCGCTCGGCGTCCTCGAGCTCACCGCACTGCCCACCATCGGCACGGAGCGCTGGATCCCGTGGGTCCGGGAGGCCGACGTGCTCCTCGTCGACGGTGGCGACGCGACGTACCTCTGCCACTGGATGCGGGAGTCCGCGCTGGCCGACCTGCTCCCCTCGCTGCCCGACACGGTCTGGGTCGGAGTGAGCGCTGGCAGCATGGTGATGACGCCCCGGATCGGGAAGTACTTCGTCGAGTGGCCGACAGCGCCCGACGACCGCACGCTGGGAGTCGTCGACTTCTCGATCTTCCCGCACCTGAACGCCTTCCCGACGAACACCCCGGCCGACGCAGAGCGGTGGGCGGCCGACCTGGGCGCTCCCGCTTATGCCATCGACGAGCAGACGGCCATCAAGGTGGTCGACGGCACAGTCGAGGTCGTCTCGGAGGGAGACTGGACGCAGTTCGCGTGACGAACCGCTAGCGGTGCGCCACCCAGATCCCGGTGCCCGCCGCGCCGATCGCGGCGGCTGCGCCGAGCACCGTCCAGCCGAGCCCGTGGTTCGGCCCCACCGCGGACAACCCGACGACGAGCGCGGCCACGACGAGGCCGGCGAAGGCGAGCACCGTGACAGCTGCGCCGCGTCGCCAGTACACCTGTCGCTCGGCGCGGATCTCGAGCCGCTCGTCGAACGACCAGGCCGACAGCTCGCCGCAGAGAAGGAGCAGCACGGCCACGAGCGGCGCGGTCGAGTCGGTCGAGGCTCCCGCGGCGGCCACGGCGGCGACCCACGACGCTCCCCCTAAGAACAGCGCGGCGCCGAGCCCGGGGCCGCCCCAGACGAGCGCGACGACGAGCAGCAACCCCCCGAACGCGAGGCCGGGAACGAACGCGACCACGGGCGACGGGGCGCGGACGAGCGTGTCCGCGGCGACTCCGCCGTAGGCGGCCGCCGCTCCCAGAGCGAGCGCTACGCGGGTCTTGCCAGGTGCCTGAATGCGTTCACCTCCTCCAGCGGTACCGCGAGGGGCTCGTCTTCACGCCAGGTGACGACGGGGACGCCGACCTGCTCGTAGCGCCAGCGGAGTGCCCCGCGCGAGAGGCGCCACAGCCGGTGCGCGAGCTCGAGCGACGACCCTGGAGCCGGCGCGACGAGCTCGAGCGGCGACACCTCCACCACGATCAGGTCGTAGCCGCGCGCGCGCAGGTCGAGCAGCGCGGCGGCCGTGCGGGTGTCGAGGAGCGGCGTGATTGCAAGCACGAGCGCCTTCGGTGGCAGCGTCCGAGGTGGAAGGACGTCGACGCCGCGCAGGACGAAGCTGTGCACGACCTGGCTCGTGAGCAGCGTCTCGACGATGGCATACAGCTGCCGCGTCCCCGACCCCGGCACCAGCCAGGAGACGAAGCCGCCGAAGCCGACGAGCCCCACGCGATCCTTGCGCTGGAGATAGATGCGGGCGAGCGTCGCGGCGGCGTGCACGGCGCGGTCGTTCGTGCTCCTGCCCTCGGCGCGCACCTCGGCGTAGGTGTCGAGGAAGAGGACGACGTCCGTGTTCAGCTCCGGGTTCTGCTCGTTCACCCAGAGCGAGCGGCGCTGCGCGGTCGCGCGCCAGTTGACCCGGCGCAGGCGATCGCCGGGCCGCCACTCGCGCAGGTCGGCGAACTCGATCCCCTCGCCGCGCGCCCTCGACACCTGGTTGCCGGCGAAGAGCTGGGTCTCGAGCGGCGGAACGAGGTTACGGAGCGTCTCCTCGCGCGGGAAGACGCGCAGCGGCCGCGGCTCGCCGGTCACGCCCTCCCACGAGCGCAGGCCGAGCGTGTCGCGGGCGCGGAACAGCGCCTGCCCGACCGAGAACGCCCCCCAGCGGTCGCAGTGGATCTTCAGCTCGACCGTTCGCTCCTCACCCGCCCGCAGGTGGACCGCCTCGGTGGGCCCTCGCGTAGCGCTCAGCTCGGGCGGCACGGGGACGAAGAGCTCGCAACGGTCGACGCCGCGTTCCGAGGACACCGCGACCGTTGCCACGACCTCCTCGCCCTCGATCACCCGG
>DATFSG010000271.1:0-15238 GCA_035262765.1 Gaiellaceae bacterium
CCCATGTTCCCGAGAGGTGACCACCCAACCGTGAAGACGTGGCCGCTGCTGCAGCGATAGGCCACCCGGGAAGTCAGCGCCATGCTCCGACTTTAGTCCGTGCCTGACTCGGCTCAGGTGTCATTCCGGAACACTGGCTCAGGCGACGAACCCGCCACCTGACACTGGCCCACCTGAGAGTCCTGCCCCTTGACCTCGACGAGTTAGGGGTAGGGAGGCAGCCAGCGCGTCCAGCGGGAGCCTCTGGCGAGACGCTTCATAACGCTCGCGACGACCATCGAGCTGCGAAGCCACCAGTCCCGGAACATGCTCGGAGTCTAGGCCGCGCTCAGGCGTCATTCCGGAACACTGGCCCAGGCGAGCGACCTCGGACACGATGGGCAGATTTTGGCCAAGCCAAAGCGTCGTACTCCGATCACCATGGCGATCATGAAGCCGGACTACGCGGACACCGTCCAACAGTTGATGTTCAACCGCATCCTCGCGTTCATGCAGTCAATGTCGGACTTCGGCGTGGCCGTCGTGGGCTTCGACGCCCAGACGGGGACGCTCGAAGGCAGACTCAGCGGAGTGGACTTCGTCGTCAACGTCAGCCTCCCGTCGGAGTAGTCGCACTCAGAGGTCATTCCGGAACTGGCCCATCCTTGTGTCCTCGCGCTCGGCGTGTGACGGATCACCCGCGCCATGCCGTATAAGAGGCGTGGAGATAAGGCTCACGCCCCTAAGACTGGCAGGAGCCGCGCTCATACTCGGCGCGGCGCTCGCCGGTGCAGCGATCCTTCACGGACTTGCCGCCGCACCGACCTGTCCGGGCATCTGCCCACACGGATGGAGAGCTCCCACGAACTGGCGGCCGTGGGCAGCCCCATCCGCACTCGCGGTTCTCTTGCTCGGCGTCGCAGGAGCCGTCGTCGTATTGCTCAACGCCCACCGTAAGCGGTCTTAAGCAAGCCGCTCACACCGCCCCGTCAGGCGTCATTCCGGAACACTGGCCCAAGCGACCGGATTACGGAAGGCGCTCTTCGTGATACCGCTCTTTGTCCGCCTCGCGCCACTTCGCGTCGTACGCCTCCGCGTCCGCGAACTCCCGTTCCGTTTCCGCTCTGGTCTCCGCGTCGTCGCTCGTCGGATGTTCATAAGCGTCCGTTCGACGGCGTGAGACCGCGAATGCGACAACGAGTAAGGGCACTAGGACCAGACCGACGATGAGCCACGGGATCACGCCGGCAGCCTATCCAGGCTGAGTTAACCCCGAGCGCCGCCGGAGTGGTGAGTCGGCGTCGAGCAGCTCGTCCGGGACGAGAAGCTGGGAGGCGACCAGAACGCTCGTCCAGCCGCCCCCATCTGGGTCGCGCAGGACGACGTTCACAACCCGGTTCGGGACCCAGGAGCCGTCGGCGAACGTGAATCGGCCATGGGTGACGATCCAGCCTGCATCGCCGGCCTCGTAGGCCTCCACCTGCTCCTCATCTTCGTTCCCGGTCGCCGCGGCGCCTGGATCGGCGACGTCGCTGGTCGCATGCATGCCGTCCAACATCGCGAGAACCGCTTCGCGTCCCCGCAACTGCTCGTCCGGCGCCGTGCCGAACGAGCTGACCTCGCCATGCGCTGTGGTCTGCTCGAACCAGGCCTGATCGCCCGACTCAAAGCGACGCCGCGCCTCCCGCGCCCACTCCTCCAGCGCCGGGGAACGAGTGACGGTGACCATCGATCCGACCTCCTCCTTCGACAACAACAAGACGCCATTCAGACGGCTCAGACGAGCCGAAATCATCGGGGCGCTACGGGTTAGGCGCGCAGCACAGCGCGGCGCGGGCCCGCGAAGAAGCCGGCCTCCACGAGCAAGGGCATCACAAGCGTGTCCGTCACGGGCTCGCCGTCGAAGCGCTCGACCGCGAGGCGCTTCGCGCCGCCGCGCTTGACGAAGCCGACGAGCGCCGCCAGCACGGGCCGGAGCCAGTCCTCGTCCGGTTCCCGCAGGGGAACGAGCGAACGGCCGCCGCGCTCGACGAAGAGCGCAGGCTCGCCGCCGAGAAGCACGACGTGCGCTCCCGCCACACGGGCGGCTCGCGCTCCGGCTCGCTTCGGCCACGGGAGCACGGCGCCGTACGGCTGAGCGGGATCGGCGGCGGCGAGCACGAGCGGCTCGGGCTCGTCGTCCTCGCGCGGCCGCAACTCCCGCAGGCGCTCGACGGCGCCGCCGAGCGCGAACTGCGCGCCGCCCAGCCCTTCCACGAAGTAGCCGCGGCGGCAGGAGCCAAGCGTCTCGAGCGCGCGCAGCTCGCCGTACACGGCGCCGTAGCCGCCGGGGATCCCTTCCGCCCGGACCGAGTCGCGGGTCACGATGCCGTGCCGTTCGAGCAGGAGCTCCGCGAGCGCACGGCGGTCGGGCTCGGCGCCTGCGAAGAGCTCTGCCGCCAGCGACCACCGTCCCTGGGTCGCGGTCGGGCGGTGCGCGCGCGCTCGGGAGAAGCGGCGGGCCCGGCGATCGGGCCGCGGCGGCTGGTAGCGCCGCTCGGCGCGCAGCGGCGCCCAGGAGTCGTTCGTCACCTCGCCGCTCCAGACGAGATCCCAGAGAGCCGGCAGCGCCGTCTCGGCATCGAGCCCGGTGGCACCGAGGAGCCCGTCCCAGAACAGCGCTCCGCCGGCGAGCGCGGCGCGGATCGCTTCCTGCTCCTCGCCGTCCGGAGTCGTCGCCGCGGAGGGACGTCCCAGCAGTGGCGCGTCGTCGCGGAAGAAGACGGCCACGCGGTCGAGCCCGGCTCCGACCCAGACGAGCTCGCCGGAGGCGCAGAGCTGATCGAGCTGCTCGGCCCGGTAGTCGGGCACGCGCCGCGGCAGCACCTCCGCCTCCCAGAGCGCCACGGGCAGCGCAAGCGACTGCAACGGGACGAGCGCCTCGCGTAGCGACGCGCGGCGGTCGATGCCGTGCCAACTCGGGAGGAAGCGGCCGAGCGCTGCCTGCTCCACCGGCTCGACCTCGCGGCGAAGCGCAGCGAGCGAAGCCCGACGCAACCGGCGCAGGACCTCCGGGTCACACCACTCGCGCTCGCTGCCGCCGGGACGAAGCTCGCCGCGCACGAGCTTCTCCTCGCGCTCCAGCTCCCGCAGCTCGCCCTCGACGTCGACGCCGAACCAGGTCGTGGCCTCGGCGGTCGTGAACGGCCCACGCCCACGCGCCCAGCGCGCCACGAGCGAACGCAACGCATCCGGGACCGGCTCGAGAAACACGCCCGGCAAGCCCGACGGCGGGACGACGCCGAGCGCGTCGCGGTACCGGCCGGCGTCCTCCGCCGCGGCCAGCGCGGCGCCGAAGCGGAAGGCTCGGCGCTCGCGCACCAGGGTCTCTGCGAAGCCGGGGTCGTACTCGACCTGATGCCCGCGCAGCCGCAAGAGGTCGTGAAGCTCGTCCGCGTTGCGCGGCTTCGGCTGGAGCGACGCCTCGACCTCGGCGAGCGCCGCCGGATCGATCAGCTCGCGCAGCTCCTCCTGGCCGAGCAGCTCGCGCAGCAGGTCGCGATCGAGCGACAGCGCTTGGGCACGCCGCTCCGCGGGCGGCGTGTCGTCCTCGTACATGTAGGTCGCGATGTAGTCGAAGAGGAGCGACGAGGCGAAGGGCGAGGCCGTCGCGGTCTCGACGTCGACGAGGTCGAGCTCACGGGCGCGCAGCCGGCCCAGCAGCCGCTTCAGCGCCGGCAGGTCGAACACGTCCTGCAGGCACTCGCGGTACGTCTCGAGCACGATCGGGAAGCTCGAGTACTTGCGGGCGACCTGGAGCAGCCCCTGCGCCTTGAGCCGCTGCTGCCAAAGCGGCGTTCGCTCGCCCGGCCGGCGGCGCGGGATGAGGAGTGCGCGTGCGGCGTTCTCGCGGAAGCGCGCGCCGAAGAGCGCGCTCTGCCCCACCTCGGCGAGCACGAGCTCCTCGAGCTCGTCCGGATCGAGCACCAGCAGATCGGTCGCCGGCGGCGAGTCGGCATCGGGCAGGTGGAAGGCGATGCCGTCGTCCGACCAGATCGATTGCACCTCGAGGCCGAGCGACTCGCGCAGCCGGGCCCCGACGGCCATCGCCCACGGCGCGTGGATGCGCGCCCCGAACGGCGTGAGGATGCAGACGCGCCAATCGCCGATCTCATCGCGGAACCGCTCGACGACGACCGTTCGGTCGGACGGCAGCGCGCCGGTCGCCTTCTCCTGCTCGCGCAGGAAGGCGAGGAGGTTCCGCTCCGCGCGCTCGTCGAGGTCCGGCACCTTCGGGTCGCTTGCCGCAAGCAGCTCGCGCGCGAACTTGCCGATCGCCTCGCCGAGCTCGTACGGCCGCCCCACGCCCTCGCCCTTCCAGAACGGCACCGCCCCGGGCACGCCCGGAGCCGGCGAGACGAGCACGCGGTCGCGGGTGATCTCTTCGATCCGCCACGAGGACGCGCCGAGCACGATCACCTGCCCCGCCCGCGCCTCGTAGACCATCTCCTCGTCGAGCTCGCCCACACGCCCGCCGCCCTCGCCCGCGATGAAGACGCCGAAGAGGCCGCGGTCGGGGATCGTCCCGGCGTTCGTGACAGCGAGCCGCCTCGCGCCCTGCCGCCCGCGCACGACGCCCGCGGTGCGGTCCCAGAGGATCCGCGGCCGCAGCTCGGCGAACTCGTCCGACGGATAGCGGCCGGCGAGCATGTCGAGGACGTTCTCGAGCTGCGCGCGCGAGAGGTCGGCGAAGGGATAGGCGCGGCGCACGAGCTCGTGCAGCTCCGCGACCTCGACCTCCTCGTCGGCGCAGATCGCGACGATGTGCTGCGCGAGAACGTCGAGCGGGTTGCGCGGGATCTGCGTCTCCTCGATCAACCCTTCGCGCATCCGCTGCGCGACGACCGCCGACTCGAGCAGGTCGGCGCGGAACTTCGGGAAGATCCGCCCGCGCGAGACTTCGCCGAGCGAGTGACCGGCGCGCCCGATCCGCTGCAGGCCGCGCGCGACCGACTTCGGCGACTCGACCTGGATCACGAGGTCGACCGCTCCCATGTCGATGCCGAGCTCGAGCGACGAGGTGGCGACGAGGCACGGGATGCGGCCGGCTTTCAAGTCCTCCTCGATCTGCGTCCGCTGCTCGCGCGCGAGGGAGCCGTGGTGCGCGCGTGCGACTTCCTCCTCCGCGGCCTCGTTGAGCCGCAGTGCGAGACGCTCGGCGAGGCGGCGGTTGTTGACGAAGACGATCGTCGAGCGGTGCGCGCGGACGAGCTCCACCAGCGCCGGATAGATCGAAGGCCAGATCGAGCGCGGCTCCCAGCCCTCCTCCCTGCTCTCGCCGCCCGGCTCGCGCATGTCCTCGACCGGCACGACAACCTCGAGGTCGAGCTCCTTCGCCACGCCCGCGTCGACGAGCTCGATCTCGCGGTTGCCGGAGACGAAGCGGCCGATCTCCGCGAGCGGGCGCTGCGTCGCCGAGAGCCCGATCCGCTGCGGCGGCCGTGCCGCGAGCGCCTCGAGCCGCTCGACCGAGAGCGCGAGATGTGCGCCGCGCTTGGTGCCGGCAACCGCGTGTACCTCGTCGAGGATCAGCGTGTCGACGCTTCGCAGCAGCTCCCGCGCACGCGAGGTGAGCAAGAGGAAGAGCGATTCGGGCGTCGTGATCAGGATGTCCGGCGGCTCGCGGAGCATCGCCGCGCGCTCCTTCTGCGGCGTGTCCCCCGTGCGGACGGCCACGCGCAGCTCCGACTGCAGGCCGGCAAGCGGCCCGCGCAGGTTCCGCTCGACGTCGTAGTTGAGCGCCTTGAGCGGCGAGACGTAGAGAACGCGAAGCCCGTTCCCGGGCTCGGCGGTCAGGCGGTCGATGGCGGAGAGAAATGCGGCGAGCGTCTTCCCCGACCCGGTGGGCGCCTGGATCAGCACATGGCCGCCCTGAGCGATCGCGGGCCAGCCCTTCTCCTGCGCCGGCGTCGGCGCGGCGAAGTTCCGCTCGAACCACGCGCGCGTCTCCGGACGGAAGACCTCCAACGGCTCCATGAGCCGAGCCTAGCGCCGACCTCGCCCGCTGGGACTGGGCGGTTTACCGTACCGACGTGATCACCTGCCCCAACTGCGGGACGGAGAACCCGGAGGGCTTCGGGTTCTGTGGGATGTGCGGCACCGCGCTCGTGCCGGTGGCCGCGCCCGCGCGTGAGGAGCGGAAGGTCGTGACCATTCTCTTCACCGACCTCGTCGGCTCGACCGAGCGCGCCGAGGGTCTCGATCCCGAGGACGTCCGCGCGACTCTCTCCGCCTATTACGCCCAGCTGCGCGCCGAGCTCGAGCGGCACGGCGGCACCGTCGAGAAGTTCATCGGCGACGCGGTGATGGCCGTTTTCGGAGCGCCCGTCGCGCACGAGGACGACGCCGAGCGCGCCGTGCGGGCAGCCCTCGCGATCCGCGACTCGATCGGCGTGGAGCTGCAGATCCGCACCGCCGTCAACACCGGCGAGGCGCTCGTCGCCCTCGGCGCGAAGCCCGGCGAGGGCGACGCGATGGTGGCCGGCGACGTCGTCAACACGGCTGCCCGGCTGCAGGGTGCGGCGCCCGTCAACGGCATCCTCGTCGGCGAGGGGACCTACCGTGCGACGCGGCAGGTGATCGACTACCGCGAGGCGCCGCCCGTCGAGGCGAAGGGGAAAGCGGAGCCGGTCAAGGTCTGGGAGGCGATCTGCGCGCGGTCGCGCTTCGGCAGCGACGTGGAGCAGAAGCTGCGCACGCCGCTCGTCGGGCGGGAGCGCGAGCGCCACCTGCTCGCCGACGCACTCGAACGGGCGCGCTCAGAGCAGTCGGCGCAGCTCGTGACGCTCGTCGGCGTGCCCGGCATCGGCAAGAGCCGCCTGGTGGCCGAGCTGTTCCAGATCACGGACGCGGACGAGGAGATCATCTCGTGGCGCCAGGGCCGCTCCCTCCCCTACGGCGAGCGCGTGAGCCTCTGGGCACTCGGCGAGATCGTCAAGGCGCATGCGGGGATCCTCGAGTCCGACGACGCCGCGACCGCGGAGGCGAAGCTCGAGGCGATGGTCGAGACGCTCGAGGAGGACGAGCGCGAGCGCGACTGGCTCGTGCGCCACACTCGCCCGCTCGTCGGGCTCGAAGGTGCGGACCGCGCCGAGCGCGACGAGGCGTTCGCCGCGTGGCGGCGGCTGATCGAGGCGGCCGCCGAGCAGCGGCCGCTCGTGCTCGTGTTCGAGGACCTCCACTGGGCCGACGACGGGTTGCTCGACTTCGTCGACTACCTCGCCGAATGGGCAACGACCGTTCCGCTGCTGATCGTCGGGACTGCACGCCCGGAGCTGCTCGACCGGCGGCCCGGCTGGGGCGGCGGCAAGCGCAACGCCTTCACGCTCTCGATCGGCGCGCTGAGCGACGAGGAGACGGCCGTCCTCCTGCAACGGCTGCTCGACCGCGCGGTCCTCGACGCCGACGCGCAGCAGGCGGTGCTGCAGCGGGCGGAGGGAAACCCGCTCTACGCGGAGGAGTACGCGCGGATGCTCGCCGAGCACGAGGACGGCGAGCTCCCGCTGCCCGAGACCGTGCAGGGACTGATCGCCGCTCGGATCGACGGGCTCGCGCCCGAGGAGAAGACGCTCCTCCAGGACGCGTCCGTGATCGGCAAGGTCTTCTGGCCGGGTGCGCTGCCGGGCGCTGACGAGCGCGTCCTCCACGGGCTCGAGCGCAAGGAATTCGTCCGCCGCGACCGCCGCTCCTCGATCGCCGGCGAGACCCAGTACGCGTTCCTCCACGCGCTCGTGCGCGACGTCGCCTACGGCCAGATCCCGCGCGCCGAGCGCGTCGAGAAGCACCGCCGCGCGGCGGAGTGGCTCGGCTCGCTCGCCGGCGACCGCGCGGAGGATCTGGCGGAGATGCTTGCGCATCACTACCGCGAGGCGCTGAGTCTGGCCGCGGCAGCGGGGATCGACACGACGGCGCTGCGGGAGCCGGCTCGGCAAGCGCTCGCCGAGGGCGCGCGGCGCGCCCTGTCCCTCAACGCGACCGCCGCAATCTACGAGCTCGCAATGGAGGCGGCCGCGCTGACGGAGTCGGGCGATCCGGATCGGCCGGCGCTGCAACTCCTCGCCAGTCGCGGCGCTCGCGACCTGGCGGATGTCGACGCCACAGAGCTACTCGAAGAGGCGCGTGACGGGTTCCTGGCGCTGGGCGACGTCGCGCACGCGGCGGAGGCGGCCCAGGCCATCTCCCGCGAAGCCTTGAACCGGGGTGACATTCCCCGCTCACTCGAGGCGGGGCGACAGGCGTTCGACCTGGCCCGGTCGGTGCCGCTGTCGGTCGCCTCGGTACGGGCCCTCTCCGGTCGCGCGCGACAACTCCAGATCCTCGAAGGCAAGTCCGCTGAGGCGATCGAGCTCGCCCGGGAGGTGCTCGCGTTCGCCGACGAATCCGGCGAAGAGCAGCTCGCGAGGAGCGCGCTCGGCACCATCGGCCTGGCGCGGGTCGACTCCGGCGACGCAGGGGGAGTCACCGACCTGGAGGAAGTGCTTGCCCGTGCCCGGCGTAGCGGAGAGATGAGCGGCGTCGGGACCGAGCTCAACAACCTTGCCAACCTCCTCTGGCAAGTGGGCCGCCTCGACGAGGCGACCGCGTGTTACGAGGAATCGCGCGAGGTGTGCGAGCGCTATGGCTTCACGGTGGGCATCTCCTGGCTCGACGCGGAGCGCGTCTACGACCGCGACCGGCGCGGAGACCTCGACGGCGCGCTCGCGGCCGCGGCGCACTTTCTGAGCCGCCCCGACGCGGAGACGAGCTATCAGACCCGCCCGGTGCACGCAACGCGTGCGCGGGTCTTGCTCGAGCGCGGCCAGGTGGACGAGGCGCTCGCGGAGGCTGAGCCGGCACTCGCGGGCTTCCGTGAGTCGGGCTACGACGCTCAGGTCGCGAGCGAGATCCTCACGACGGCCTCGCGCTGCTTCCGCGCAGCGGGACGGCTCGACGAGGCGGATTCCCTCCTGGCCGAGGCCCTCGCCGTGCCGGACAAGATGATCTACGACCTGCCGCTCTATCTCGTCGAGCTCGGCCGCGGCGCCGACTACCTCGGGCTGACCGAGGGGAAGGCAGCGTACGCCTGGGGCGACGCCGGAGATGCCGCAGCGACCGGCGATCTGCTGCGGGCGTCGGAGATCTACGGTCAGATCGGCGCGCGCTTCGTGGAGGCCTGGGCGGCTCTCCTCGCCGCCGGGCGCGGCGACACCTCACGGCTCGACGCAGCGCTCGCCTACTTCGAGGCGCAGCGGGCGACGCCGTATGTCCAGCGCTGCCGCGCTCTACTGCAGGCGTCCGCATAGGATCAGGTCATGCCCGACGCGCTTCATTTCACGGAGGACGAGGCAGCCAACAAGCTGCTCGCGAAGGATCCGTTCGCGCTGCTCGTCGGCTTCGCGCTCGACCAGCAGGTCACGGTGCAGCAGGCGTTCCTCGGCCCGCTGCGGCTGAAGGAGCGGCTCGGCACGCTCGAGCCACGCAAGGTCGCCAAGGCCGATCTCGAGCCCCTCTTCCGCGAGAAGCCGGCGATCCACCGCTTCCCCGGCTCGATGGCCGGACGCGTGCGCGACCTGGCCGAGACCGTCGCGGAGGACTACGGCGGCGACGCGTCCCGGCTCTGGACCGAGGCAGCCGACGGCGCCGACCTCCGCAAGCGCATCGGCGCGCTCCCCGGCTTCGGCGAGATGAAAATCAAGGCGCTCGGCTCGGTGCTCGCGAAGCGCTTCGGCGTGCCGGTGGCGCAGGATCTGGTGCCGAGCCACCCGACACTCGGCGATGTCGACTCAGCCCAGGCGCTCGCCGACTACCAGGCCGCGAAGAAGGCACACAAGGCCGAGTGGCTGGCGTCGAAGTCCGCACGCTGACGGACGGCGGCCAGCCGGCCGAGCAGACCGCCCAGGCGCTCGCCGACTTCTGCGGCGACGCAAAGCAGACGCTCGAGATCGCGGTCTACGACTTCCGACTGCCGCCGGAGCTCAACGACATCGTCTGCGGCGCGTTGATCGCGGCGGAGAAGCGCGGAGTCGCCGTCCGGCTCGCCTACAACCTCGACCACGCGAAGAACGCACCGGTCCCGCCGCCACCGATCACCGATCCGGACGCGCTCGAGTCGATGCCGTTCCCGACCGCCGCGATCCCGGGCGTCCCCGACCTCATGCATCACAAGTACATCGTTCGCGACGCCGCCTCGGTCTGGACCGGGTCGACGAACTGGACAGCCGACTCGTGGACGCGGGAGGAGAACGTCATCGTCACGGTCGACTCGCCGGCGCTGGCGGCGCGCTATCGCGAGGACTTCGAGCAGCTCTGGACCACACGCATCGTCGCGCGCAGCGGCAAGGTCGACACCACGCCGGTGGAGGGCGGCATCCGCGCCTGGTTCTGCCCGGGTCGCGGCGAGAAGCTCGCCCACCGGATCGCGAAGGCGATCGGCGCCGCGAAGCGCCGGGTGCGGATCGCGTCACCGGTCATCAGCTCCGCGCCGATCCTCGGGACGCTCGCGCAGGTCGCGTCCGACGGCAAGGTCGATCTCGCCGGCGTCGTCGACGCCACGCAGATCGCGGAAGTGCTCCAGCAGTGGCATGAGAACGGGAACGCGGAGTGGAAATCGCCGCTGCTGCGGACGACGCTCACGCGCGCGCCGTTCTCGGGCAAGGTCACGACCCCGTACGCGCCGGGCTCGGTGCACGACTACATGCACGCGAAGGTCACGGTCGCCGACGACACCGTCTTCGTCGGCAGCTTCAACCTCTCGCACTCGGGCGAGCTGAACGCCGAGAACGTGCTCGAGCTGCAGGATCCGCAGGTCGCCGAGGAGCTGGCCGCTTTCGTGGATCAGGTGCGCGGCCGCTATCCCCCGGTCGCCGTTTAGCGAAGCCCGCTCGCGGTCGAAAACAAGGCTGTGAGACGCCTCGCGTTCGTCGCCTCTCTCGCGGTCGCGCTGCTGGCTGGATCGTCTGCACACGCGTTGCGACTGCCCTCGGCACGGCACTGCCCCGTGTTCCCGGCGAACAACCAGTGGAACCAGCGTGTCGACAAGCTGCCCGTGGCGGCGAACTCCGCCCAGCTGATCGCATCGATCGGACTCGACGCCCCGGTTCACGCCGACTTCGGCTCCGGCAAGTGGGACGGCGGCCCGATCGGGATCCCGTTCGACGTCGTCTCGAAGCGGACGCCGCTCTCGCGTGTCTCGTTCCAATACGCCGACGAGTCGAACCGCGTCCGCTATCCGATCCCGCGGCACGTCCAGATCGAGGGCGGCGCGCACGCGTCGGGCGACCGGCACGCGATCCTGGTGGACAAGAGCACGTGCGAGCTCTACGAGCTGTACGACCTGCGCCACGGGAGGCACGGCTGGACGGCGGGCTCTGGCGCGACGTGGAACCTCCGCTCGAACCACCTGCGCCCGGCGGGCTGGACGTCGGCCGACGCCGCGGGGCTGCCGATCTTCCCCGGACTCGCACGCTGGGACGAGGTCTCGCGCGGAGTGATCGACCACGCGCTCCGCTTCACGGCGCCGGAGACACGGCGGGCCTATGTCTACCCGGCGCGACACTACGCCTCGGACTCGAACGACCCGTCGCTGCCGCCGATGGGGCTGCGGGTGCGGCTGAAGGCGAGCGTGAACATCGCCTCGTTCCCGCCGCAGGCGCGCGTCGTGGCGCGGACGCTACAGCGCTACGGAATGATCCTCGCCGACAACGGCTCGCCCTGGTACATCTCGGGCGCGCCGAACCGGCACTGGTCGAACGACGCCCTCCACACGCTCGGCCGCCTCAACGGCGGCGACTTCGAGGTCGTCGACACCTCCTCGCTCCCCGAGCCCGGGAAGTAGCTAGCGAGCGGCCCAGTCCGCCCGCGGGTCCGGCAGCGGGGTCAGCACCGGCTCGACTCGGTCGCGGAGGTGCTCGAACGCCGGCGGGAGGATGAGCTTCTCGCCCAGGTGCGCCGGATCCTCGTCCGTCGCGAAGCCCGGCCCCAGCGTTGCGATCTCGAACAGGACGCCGGCGGGCTCGCGGAAATAGATCGAGCGGAACCAGAACCGGTCGATGATCTCGGTCGGGTGACCGCCCGCATCCCGGACGCGGTCGTGCCAGGCCTGCTCGTCCTCCATCGTCGAGGCCCACGCGACGTGGTGAACGGTGCCGGCACCGCCGACGCCCGGCACATGAGGCGCCTCCGCGTACTCGATCCAGCCGCCGCGCGTGTCCGCGCGGGTATCCCAGCGGCCGTCCTCCCGCTCGAAGCCGAGCGCCGCGAAGAACTCGTCGTTCGGCCGGCCGTACGCGCGAACTCCCTCGAATCCCTGCAGCGCGACCTCGGCTGGGATCTCGGGATGGTGCGCCACGAGCGGCTCGTCCGCGACCGCGGAGACGACTAGCTCGTGCGCAAGACCTTCGGGGTTCTCGAAGCGGAGCGACTCGCCGTCGGCCTCGACCTCATGGCCCTCCGCGCTCAGCCGGTCGGCCCAGAACTGCAGCGCATCCGCCGAGGCGACCCGCCAGACGACGGTGTGGACCATCCCGTCGCCGGCCTGGCCGGGCCGCGCGTTCGGGTACTCGAAGAACGTGATGTCCGAGCCGGCGTGTCCCTCCTCGTCGGCGTAGAAGAGGTGGTAGACGGTCGGGTCGTCCTGGTTGACGGACTTCTTGACGAGCCGCAGGCCGAGAACGCGCGTGTAGAAGTCGACGTTGCCGGGCGCGTCGCCGGTGATGCACGTGACGTGGTGGATGCCGTCGAGGCGCATGCTCAGGCCGCCGGTGGCGCCTGCGCATCCGCGATCAGGTCCTTGGCGGCTTCGAGATCTGGCGCTGCCACGAGGATCTCCCGGGCACCGGCGGCCATGAAGTCCTCGAGCGACGAGTCGATTGCGTCGGTGTCCCGATAGGCGCACTTGATCCCTGCCGACCGGAGCAGACCGCACACGACCTCGGCCTCGGCCTCCCCGGACACGACCGTCACGACAACTGGGGCGTCGGTTTCCATGGTGCGAAGGCTACTTGGCTTGGCGGCGCCGGGTGACGGGTTTATGGTCGGCCGATCAGCCGCTCAATTGCTTTGGCCGCCGTCGCGGCTGCGGCGATCTTCGCCGTGGCGGGGGCAGGCGCGGCCGCAGGCGGCAACAGGCCGCTTCGGGTCGGACTCGTCCTCGAGCAGACGCTCGTCGGGCGTGGAACAGATCCGTTCCAATACGGCGCCTTTCGCGGACTGGTGCGAGCCAGGCGCCACCTGCACATCCAGGCCAAGGCGGTGGCGCCGAGCCCGACCGGGACCAGCGACGAATTCGTCGCCCCGTTCTACGACCTCGCGCGGAAGCAGTACGACCTCGTGTTCGGCATTGGCTTCCTGGAACTCGGCGCGATGGCACGAGCCGCGCACAAGTTCCCGCACACGAGGTTCGCCCTACTCGACGCGCCGCGCGAGGCCGTCTCAGGTCATCCGGCGAATCTGGAAGGGACGGTCTTCCACACCGAGCAACCCGCCTATCTGGCCGGGTACCTCGCAGCACGAATCGCCGACCAAGGCCCGAAGCCTCACGTCGTCAGCTCCGTCGGCGGCATCAAGCTCCCGACGGTGGACGCGTACATCGCGGGCTTCGAGGCAGGGGCGAAGGCCGCCGACCCCAAGATCAAGCTGCTGCGGGCCTACAGCAACAGCTTCACGGTCGCGAGGTTCTGCGCGAACGACGCATCCGAACAGATCGACCGGGGTTCGAAGGTCGTGTTCAATGTCGCGGGGGGCTGTGGCCTCGGCGCGCTCGACATGGCCAAGCGGCGCGGGGTCTACGGGATCGGTGTCGACATCGACCAGTCGTACATCAGCCACCGCCTCATCCTCACGAGCGTCATCAAGAACTTGGATGTCGCTGTTTACGACCTCGCCAACCGACTCGTCCACGGTCGGCTGCGAACGGGCGGCAACCTGAGCTTTACCCTGCGTAACCACGGCGTGGGACTCGGGCGGTTCAGTCCGGTCGTGTCTCCGTCGCTGCGCCGGAAACTCGTCTCTCTCGCGCGGCAGATCAAGCAGGGGAAGATCGTCGTGCCGGCGACCGTCAGCCCGTTGCACCAACGCTGACCGGTACCCAGGTACTGCCCGCTCCCACTGCGACTGCTGACAAGGCCAACCCCTTGCCGGCGAGCAACGGCGTCGTTTGCCCACCATCCGGGGCCACGCGGGTGAGGCGGCCGTCGTACGTGGCGGCCCAGATGGCGCCGTTTCCGACAGCGAGCGACGCGGGCGCACCCGCGACGTTGTACGCCTTGCCCGCGGTAAGGCCGTTCGGCTGGATCTGCACGACCTCGGTGCCCACGACAACCCACAAGGACCCGCGCGCGAACACGGGCGCGATCGGCTCGGCGGGTAGCTGCTCCTTGTCGACCCTGTTCGGCGTCCCGGGAGAGATCCGCAGGAGCTCGTTCTGGGACTGCGACGTTACCCAGACGTAGCCGCCTCCCGTCGTCAGGCCGGTCGGGCTCCCGACGTTCGCCCACACTCGGGCCGCACCCGACTTCGGGTCGATTCGCAGGAGCTGGCTGCCGCGCGTCGCCCAGACGTAGCTCGAGTCGACGGCCACGTAGAAGACCGGGTCGGGACGGACGGTCGACGGCCCGCCCTGCGGGATCGGCCGCACCACCTGGTCGAGTCGCGGGTCGATCTGGGTGACCGTCCCGTCGTTTCCGTCGGCGACCCACACGTAGCCGAGACCTACTGCGACGTCGTTCAGGTCGGAGCCCACCCCGATCGTGTCGACGTACTTGCCCGTGGCCGGATCGAGCTTGGTCACCGTGCCGGACTCCGAGTTGGTGACCCACACGCCGCCCTCGCCGACCCCGACCGCCGTGGGGCCTCTCCCCCCGAGGTTCACACAGCACTCGACTCTCTTCCCGGCCGGATCGATCATCGCCAGCGAATTCGGGGAGTCGGCGGTCGCAACCGCCTTGTCGGTTCCGAGCGTGAGGACGAGCGCAACGGCCACTCCGCCGAGAATCGCGAGCCCGACTGCCATCGCGAGCAGGGGACGACGCCGCCGGCGACGGCTCGCTCGCGCAGCGCCGGGAACGTCGACGCGCGGCGGGGCGGCGAGCGCGGGATCGTGGTCCAGGATCGCCCGCTGCAGCGCCTGCAGCTCCTCGCTCGGCTCGAGCCCGAGCTCGTCGCGCAGGGCGGTCCGCGCATCGCGGTACGCGTCGAGCGCCTCGGCCTGGCGGCCGGAGCGATAGAGCGCGACCATCAAGTGGCC
>DATFSG010000272.1:0-2354 GCA_035262765.1 Gaiellaceae bacterium
GCGCCGTGCCGGCGCGACAGCGAAGAGCAGCTCCGGCTCTTCCGGCAGCTCGTCGCCCGGCTCGAGCACGCGCGCCTCGACCCGTCGCAGGAGGTTCTGGGTGCGCAGCGCCTCGCCGCGATGCGGGAAGGCGACGACGACGCGTTGGCCCGTGCGCAGGAGGGCGGCGAGCTCGCTCTCGGCCTCTGCCAGGCCACGGGAGGCGATCGCCGGCCGCTGCGCCTCGAACGCGAAGGGCTGAGACTGCGGGAACGGGTCGAGCTCGGTCGAGCCCGCGAGCGACGGCGGCTCGGCGATGCCGTCCTCCTCCCACACGCGGCGCACGTCGTCCGGCTGGAAGACGAGGTCCGGCGGCTGCTCCAGCGGCGGCACGAGGTCGTCGGGCACCTCGACGGCGGCCTCGTCGCCCTCGTCGTCGGCCAGCTCCGGCTCGACGAGGTCGGCGCTGCGCTCGGCCGCCGGATAGAGCGTCGCCTCGGCTACCGGGTGGAGCGCGCGCTGCGTGAAGGGCGAAAACGCGCGCACCGACTCGATCTCGTCGCCGAAGAACTCGACCCGGAACGGCTCGCGGCCGGTCGTCGGGAAGACGTCGACGATCCCGCCGCGCACCGCGAACTGCCCGCGGTCGTCGACGCGCTCCACGCGCTCGTAGCCGGCCAGCGCCAGCGACTCGGTCAGCCCGTCCACGCCCGGCTCCAGACCCGCTCGCAGCTCGATCGGCTCCGGACGCGCCTCCGCCGGTGGCAGCCCCTCGGCGAGCGCTCTCGCCGAGGCGCAGACGAGCCCGCCGCGCGCAAGCACGTGCAGCGCCCGCGCCCGCTCGCCGACGAGGTGAGGCGGCGGCGTCAGCCCCGACTCCCACGTGACGCCCCGGCTCGGCAGGAGGCCGACCACGTCGTCGCCGAGGAACCAGGCCGCGCTCTCGGCGGCGTCGCGCGCGTCTGCATCCTCCGCCAGGAGGACAACCAAACCGTGCTCCAACCGCTCGTGCAGCGACGCGAGCAACAACGGCAGGGCCGATTCCGAAACACGCGCGCGCGTCGGTAGCGCGTCCGCAAGTTCGCCAAGGCGCTCGTGCTCGACGAGCTCTCGGACAAACGCGTGGAGTACCGGACGGTCCATGACGAAGGGCGGAACCGGCAGGTTCCGCTCCAATCGATGGTAACCCGCCGTCCCGAGGCGTAGATTTCGAAGACGTGCGAGGGGTCGGCCGTTTCGGACCGCTGAGAGAACGCCAGTTCAGGCTGCTCTGGTTCGCGCGTACCGGCTCGGCGGTCGGCGACTCGCTCATCGCCGTCGCGCTCATCTGGGCGGTCGGCCACGACCTCGGCGCCGGAGCAACGGGCGTCGGCATCGTCCTCGCCTGCAACATGGTCGGCGGAGCCGCCGTCACGCTTGCCGGCGGCGTGTGGGCGGACCGCCTTTCGCGGCGCGCGGTGATGATCTCGGCGGATCTCGTCCGGGTCGGGACGCAGTCCATCACGGCTGTGCTCCTCTTCACCGGCACGGCGCACGTCTGGCAGCTCGCGGTGCTCATGGGAATGGCCGGAGCCGCGGCCGGCTTCTTCAACCCGGCCTCCAAGGCGCTCATCCCCCAGACCGTCAGCGCCGGACGCCTGCAGCAGGCGAATGCGCTGATCTCGCTCTCCCGCAGCACGACGCTCGTCTTCGGCCCTGCCCTCTCGGGTGCGATCGTTGCGGTCGCGGGCGCCGGCTGGGTGTTCGCGATCGACGCCGGCAGCTTCCTCTTCAGCGCGGTCTTCGTCGCCGCGATGCGCGTCGTCCCGTACGCGAAGCCGGCCGCGCAGCGCTTCTGGCGGGATCTCGCGGAGGGCTGGCGGGAGGTACGCCGTCACCGCTGGCTCACGGCCGGCTTCCTCGGCTACGCCGTGGGCAACTTCGGAGTCGGCGTCTACATCGTGATCGGCTCGCTCGTCGCCATCCACCACCTCGGCGGCGCGCCGGCCTGGGGGCTGATCGTCGGCTCAGCCGCGTTCGGCGGCGTGGTCGGCGGCTTCATCGCCTACCGGATCCGGCCGAGCCATCCGGTGGCCATGGCCTTTGCGGTTTGGACCCTGTGCGCCCTGCCGCCCTTCGCCCTCGTCCGCCCGTTCCCGCTCCCCGTCGTGATGGCCTGCGCCCTGCTCTTCGGCGGCTCAGTGCTCGTCGGCAACACGCTGATCGAGACGGCGATGCAGCAGGAGGTCGCGCCCGGCCGGCTGGCGCGGGTCGCGTCGATCGACATGTTGCTGTCGCTCTGCCTCATGCCGGCCGGCCAGGTGCTCGCCGGGCCGATCTCGAACGCGATCGGGGTCGACGCGACGCTCATCCTCGCCGGGACGCTGATGTGCGTG
>DATFSG010000273.1:0-2016 GCA_035262765.1 Gaiellaceae bacterium
GGGCCAGCACGCCTGGCCGGTCGGGGACGCGGATGCGGATCCGGTTCAGCTGCGCGGGGGCGGTGCGGTAGGCGAACGCGTCCAGCCGCTCACGCGCGGCAGCGGCGGTCGCGATCGTTGCCTCGATTCGCTCGCGGTCGCTGCTCAACAGCGCCTGCTCGAGCTCGTCGAGCGAGGCGCGTAACCCGGCCAGCGCCGCCGCGATCTCGTCGGCATTGCCGAGGAAGATGTCGCTCCAGACCGCCGCATTTGCGCCGGCGAGCCGCGTCATCTCGCGCAGCGAGGCGCCGGCGAAGGCGAGCGGCGCGTCGTCCTCGGCCGCAGCCTCCGCGACGCGGAGCATGAGGAGATTCGCGAGCGCGTGGGGGAGGTGGCTCGTGAGCGCGAGCAGCCGGTCGTGGGCAGCGGCCTCCGTTCGCACTGTCCGCGCGCCGAGCGAGGCGACGAAGCGCTCCACGAGCTCGACGCTCTGCGCCGAAGACGACTGGGTCGGCGTCAGGAACCACGTCGCCGCGTCGAAGAGGTCGGCTGCGGCGCGCGCCGGGCCGCCGGTGGCGCCGCCGGCGACGGGATGGCCTGGGACGAAGCGCGGATCCTCCAGCGAGGCGAGCGGGCGTTTGGTCGAGGCGACGTCGGTGACGACGACGTCCGGTCCGGCCGCGTCCAGCACCTCAAGCACGACGGCCGGAGCCGCGCCGACCGGAACAGCGACGACGACGAGCTCGGCGTCCCCCACCGCTTCAGCGAGCGACGAGGCGGGCTCGATCGCCCCCATTGCCGCTGCCCGCTCGAGCACGCCGGAGTCCGAGTCGAAGCCGCGACTACTGGTGCCCGCGCGTCCAGCCGCAAGCGCCACGGACGTGCCGATCAAGCCAGTGCCCACGACGGTGAGGCGCTCGACCGCTCGCCGCCGCTCGACCATTCGCCCGGGCGACGCCGGCGCACTCCGTTCGGCCGCGACCTCCTGCTTCAGGACGTCGAGGACGGCCGAGAAGATGGACGTGACGCCGCGATCCGACAGCGGCCCGGGATTCGCAGCGACGAGCGCTTGCAGCAACTCCGCCTCGCGCTCGGGGTCGATCCAGCGCTCGCCGGCCGAGTCCTTGTAGTCGCGGACGGCGGCCACCAGCTCGAGCCGCCGGTTCAGCAGCTCGAGCAGCCGCCGGTCGAGGTCGGAGATCTCGGTCCGAAGTGCTTCGAGCTCGCTCATCCCGTGTGCCGCTCGCCCGCTTCGACCGCGATCTGCAGCCGGTTCGCCGGCGGCGCCAGTGGACAGACCCAGCTCGGGTCGTACGAGCACGACGGGTTGTAGGCGAAGTTGAAGTCGAGCACGAGCCGCCCTTCGTCTTCCCCGAGATCCGCTCCCTTGACCGTGTCGAGGAGATAGCGGCCGCCGCCGTAGCTCTTCCTGCCGCTCGTCGCGTCGCGGAAGCTGAGAAAGACGCCGCCGCCGTAGCTCTCGAGCCAGTCGAGCTCCAGAGCCAGCTGCTCGCCTCGCAGCGTGAAGTGTGCGCGCGCGAACGGCTTGAACAACATCGGCTCGGGCCCGCTCGTCTCGATCGCCTGCGGCGGCGCCTCGACGTCCTCGAGCTCCGCGAAGACGCGCGCCTCCGGGTCGTAGTCGTAGAAGACGAGCCCCTCGTAGCCGGGCGAAGGCGACTGCGGGTGCGTGCGAAACAGCTCGGCCCGGGTCTCCCGCCACAGCTGCCAGCCGGCCTCGGGCTCCAGCGCGCGCACTGCGGCGTAGAGGGAGAACACGCGCCGCTTCCAGTCGAGCAGGGAAAGGGTTTCCGCCGCGGTCATGGCCGGACGCTACCCCGCAAGCTCCCGGATGCGCTCGACGGCGCCGCGCAGCCCGATCTCGTCGAAGAGGTACGGAGCCGCGTTCGCGACGTAGTGGAGCGGCCCGTCGAGCTCGTCGCTGCCGCCGGCGGCGTTGACGAGGTAGCGGACGGGGAACTCGTGGCAGACGACGAGCGTGGTCGGCTCGTCGCGCTCGAGCAGGCGCCCGAACGC
>DATFSG010000274.1:0-15469 GCA_035262765.1 Gaiellaceae bacterium
GAGCAGCTACCGCTCGTCGTCTACGTCGACGAGCTGGACTCGATCAGCTCCAACATCTTCACGAGCCGCCAGATCGAGCCGATGCTCGGCTACAGCGTCGAGGAGTGGGCGACGGATCCGGAGCTCTTCACGCGGCTCCTCCACCCGGAGGATCGCGACCGCGTGCTCGCCGCCCACCTGCACACGCACGAGACACACGAGCCGCTCAGCCTCGAGTACCGGCTCGTCGCACGAGACGGCCGGATCGTCCATCTTCGCGACGAGGGCGTGATCGTGCTGGACGACGAGGGGAAGCCCCTCTATCTCCAGGGCTACCTCCTCGACATCTCGCGCGAGCGCGAGGCGGAGCACCAGCTGCGGCAGCTCGCGCTGTACGACCCGCTCACCGGCCTGGCGAACCGCGCCTTCTTCCACGAGCGCCTGAAGCACGCGATCAAGCTGCGGCACGACAACGGGCACGCGACGGGGCTCCTCTACATCGACCTCGACGATTTCAAGGGGATCAACGACCGCTGGGGCCACGACCTCGGCGACGAGGTGCTGAACGAGATCGGCCGGCGCATCGAGCGCTCGGTTCGTCCCGGAGACACCGCGGCCCGCCTCGGCGGCGACGAGTTCGCGGTCGTGCTGACGGAGCCGGTGACGCCGGAGGACGCGGTCGGGGTCGCCGAGCGGCTCCTCACCGAGATCGGCAGGCCGCTTGCGAGCGGCGCGGGGCCGCTCTACACGTCCGCGAGCGTCGGCATCGCGTTCGGCAGCGACGACGAGACGCTGCTGCGCGAGGCCGACATCGCGATGTACCGGGCGAAGAGCAACTCCGAGATGGGCTACGCGTTCTTCGATCCGCAGCTCGACCGGGTCGCAGTCGAGCGGTCGCAGCGGATCGCCGAGCTGCGCGAGGGCATCGCCCGCGAGGAGTTCCGGCTCGACTATCAGGCTGTTGTCGACCTCGAGCAGAACGAGATCACCGGCTACGAGGCGCTCGTGCGCTGGGAGCACCCGACGGCCGGCGAGCTCCCGCCCGGCGAGTTCATCCCGCTTGCCGAGGAGACAGGCCTCATCGTAAGCCTCGGCGAATGGGTGCTCGGCGAGGCGTGCACCGAGGCGACGCGCCTCTACCAACTGCACGGCCGGCCGATGCACATGTCGGTGAACGTCTCGGCGCGCCAGCTCCACCACCCCGACTTCTTCCGCCACGTCAGCCGCGCGCTCGACTCCTCGGCCCTCCTGCCGAGCCTGCTCACGCTGGAGCTGACAGAGAGCACGCTGCTCGCATCGGACGAGCGTGTCGCCCGCACGCTGCAGCGGATCAAAGAGCTAGGCGTCGTGCTCGCGCTCGACGACTTCGGGACGGGTTACGCGTCGCTCTCGTACCTCAGGCAGTTCCCCATCGACGTCGTCAAGATCGACAAGAGCTTCACGGCGAACGCCGGCAGCGAGGACGGCGACCTCGTCCTGCTCAAAGGCATCATCGACCTCGGCCACGCGCTCGAGCTCAACCTGGTGGCGGAGGGGATCGAGACCTCCGAGCAGCACACGATCGTGCGCCAGCTCGGCTGCCATCAGGCGCAGGGCTTCTACTTCGGAAGGCCGTCACACCCGGCGCAGCGCGACCTCGACACCCCCTCGTAACCAGACGTCAGCCCCGGTCGCGGCCTTCTGCCGCCACCCTGCGGGCGGATGCGCCGTAAAGTCGAGCCGCTCCTTTGCGAGCTCCACGCGCACACGCGCTGGAGCGACGGAGAGCTGACGCTCCCGGAGCTCGTCGATCTCTACGGCCGCAACGGCTTCGACGTCCTCGCAATCACCGACCACGTGGTCCGCAGTGACGACCCGTGGCGGCCGCCGGACGCGGTGCCGCTCGGACTGCGCCGGGAGACGTTCGCCGACTATCTCGCGGAGATCGCTGCCCAGGCCGAGCGCGCGCGGCTCGAGTACGACCTGCTGCTCGTCCCCGGCTTCGAGCTCACGTACAACGACCTCGATCCGCTCGCCGCGGCTCATGCGGTCGCGGTCGGCTGCCGCTCGTTCGTCGGCCTCGACGAGGGGATCGAGAACGCGCTGGGCGCCGCCCGCGATGCGGGAGCCGCCCTCATCGCAGCCCATCCGTACCGCGGAGAGCCGGGCGGTGTGTCGCCCGCGCGCGCGACCCAGCGCTTCGCGCGCAACTGGGAGAGCTTCGCGCCGCTTGTCGACCGCTGGGAGCTCTTCAACCGCAACGAGCTCTTCGCGGTGGTCGCGGAGCAGCGCCTGCCCGCGGTCGCCAACGGCGACTTCCACGAGCTCGCGCACCTCTACGGCTGGAAGACGCTTCTGCCTTGCGCGAAGGACGAGCGGGACGTCGTCGCCTATCTCCGCTCGACGCGCCCGGCGTTCCTGACGCGCATCGACGAGATGCCGCTCCGGCGCGCCGCTTAGCGCGGCTTGCCTTCGGCGTAGCGCTCGAGGCCGTCGTCCGGGATCTGCTCCCACTCGCACGCGTAGTCGACGAACGAGTGCCACTGCGGCCGGATCCCGTGCCCGGGGTCAAACAGCCCGAGCCGGACGCTGCCGACCTCTCCCGTGTCGGGGTACTTGCTCCAGAGCGCGCTGCCGCAGACCGAGCAGAAGCACTTCGGCCAGCCGTCGCCGGGTGCGTACTCCCGCACGAGCTCTTCGCCCGCGAGCAGGTGGAACGAGCCTGGAGCGAGCCGCGCCTGGGCGGAAGCCGCAGTGCCGGTCCGCCGCTGGCAGCGGGTGCAGTGGCAGTAGCCCGCGCTCTCGGGCGCCTCGGTGACCTCGAAGCGGACGCCACCGCAGAGGCAGTGCCCGGTGTAGAGCGCGTCGCTCACGGCAGCAGCGGCGAGGGCGGAATGCGCGTCTCGCCCGTGATCCCGTCGATCACCATCGCGATCTCGTCCACGTAGCACCAGCTCCACACCTCGCCGGGCTCGAGCGAGCGGATGAGCGGATGCGACGTGGCGTGACTGTGCGCCGTCGCATGCCGGTTCGGGGAGTCGTCGCAGCAGCCGACTTGGCCGCAGGTCAGGCAGATGCGGAGGTGGAGCCATTTGCCGCCGATCGCGAGGCAATCCACGCAGCCGTCGACCTCCGCCGGAAGCTCGCGAACCTCGACCTGATCGAGGTGGCTGCAGGCCCGCGCGTTCATCGGACTACCACTGGCTGCTTCGCCGCGAGGTGCTGGTGCACGAGCTGCACGGCCATCGAGCCCTCGCCGACAGCAGCCGCACAGCGCTTCGTCGAGCCCGACCGAACGTCACCGGCGGCGAAGATTCCGGGGACGCTCGTTTCGAGCACGCTGGCGGCCCCGGCGGCGTTGCCGGTCAGGACGAAGCCGTCCCCATCCCGCGCGACTGCATCGCCGAGCCACTCCGTGCACGGGCGCGCGCCAAGGAAGCAAAAGAGGAACGACAACGGCAAGCGCGTGCCGTCGGTGAGCGTGACTGCCTCGAGACGGCCGTCGCCTCCGTGAAGCTCGGCTATCTCGCTGCAGTCGCGGATCTCGGTGCCGGATCGCTCGACCTCGCGGATCAGGTAGTCGGACATCGTCTCGCTGAGATCGGCTCGCCGGTGCAGAAGCGTCACGAGCGCCCCGGCCTTAGCCAGCCAGACCGCAGCCTGGCCGGCGGAGTTGCCGCCGCCGACGACCCCGACGCGCGACGCTCCGCAGAGCTGCTTCTCGGGAGGACCGGCGGCGTAGAACACACTCAGGCCTTCGTACTCGCCGAGCTCCTCGAGCGGCAGCCGCCGGTACTCGGCGCCGGTTGCAAGCACCACGGCCCTGGCGGTGACTTCATGCCCGCCCTCGAGCTCCACCACGTGACATCCATCACCGGGCTTGAGCGCGCCAGCCCGATACGGGGACGCCGGCCGAGCGCCGAACTTGCGGGCCTGCGTCACGGCGCGGCCGGTCAGCTCGTCGCCGGTGATCCCCGCCGGAAAGCCGAGGTAGTTCTCGATTCGGCGCGAGGATCCAGCCTGGCCGCCGAGCGCCGTGCTTTCGACCACCAGGGTGTCGAGCCCCTCGGAGGCGCCGTAGACGGCTGCGGCCAGTCCGGCCGGTCCCGCGCCGACCACGAGCAGATCGACCTCCTCGCGCGGCTCGAGCTCCCGGCCTACTCCGAGGGCCCGGAGAACGTCGCCTGGCGACGGCTGCTCCAGCTCCGCGCCACCGGGAAGCCGCACGAGCGGAGGCTCTTGGCCATGTTCCGGCGACTCGTCGTGCCACGAGTACGGCAGGCGGTTTGCCCGCACGAATCCGAGTAGCGTCATCGTGGCTTCCGACGAATGCGGCCCCACGATCTCGAGACCGATCCCCTGGACCTGCTGGAGCGCTTCGCGCCTGGCGATGAAGGTCGAGAGCAACAGATCGCTGAGCTGGCTGTCCTCGAACAAGAAGTCCCGAAGGGCGCTGCGGTCCACCGCGACGTAGCTCAACGGCTGCGTCACGACCGCGGTCAGGAACACCGTCTGGCCCGAGAGCAGGCTCAGCTCGCCAAGAAACTTCGTCGGGCCACAGCGGATGATCTCGTTGCCGGCTCCGTCGAGGACCGAGACCTCGCCCTCCTCGACGGCGATGAAGGGATAGGTCGTATCGCCCGGGCTGAACAGCACGTCGCCGACAACGGCAGACCGTCGCTCGCCGACCTCCGCGAGCCTTGCCAGCTGCGAGGCCGACAGGGACGGGTCGGTACCGGACGCCATGGGGCGAGCCTACTCTCGCGCTGCGGGCATGCGGCGAGCGTCGGCGTCGTTGGTTCGCTCCATGAAGCCACGTCTCGTAGGGATCAACCACGTCGCGCTCCAGGTCGACGACATCGACGAGTCGGTCGCGTTCTACACCGACCTCTTCCAGCCCACGGATGTGAGCCGCATCCCGGGTGCCGCATTTCTCCGGATGGGCGACCAGTTCCTCGCTCTGTTCGAACGGGGCCCGCGCACGGAGGAACCGCATTTCGGGCTCGTCGTGGACGACAAGGAGGCAACGCGTCAGACGCTCGAGGAAGCAGGTGTGGAAGTGCTTCCCGGTCGCTTTTTCGACATCCGCGACCCGAGCGGTAACCGCCTCCAAATCGTCCAGTACGACGAAATTCAGTTCACGAAGACCGATCGAATCCTGGCCGGAATGGGACTCGAGCTCGACAAGTCCGAGCAGGCGCTGGAGGAATTGCGCGCACAAAACCTCGCGGATTAGTCAGGATCGTGTAACAGTTCATCCGAATTGCAGGGGATCGCGAGAGGGGAGGGCCACATGAGACGCGAACAAGACGAACGCACCGGACGGCCGCTCGTCAACGGCCGCGACTCCATCGAGGAGCTCAGCGACGACGAGCTCGAGGTGGAAATGACCATCGCCGTGGCCGAGCCTCGCCATCGCGGCCTGCGCCTCGACGCACTCTTGCTCGAGCAAGCGCGACGCCGGGGCCAGCAGCAGCCGCAGCCGGCCTGAGCGGCCATGGCTAGGCGAGTCGTCCTCGCCGTGGACGTCGGCGGCTCGCATGTAAAGGCGCTGACTTCGAACCAGAAGGAGCGCCGGCGGTTCGTGTCCGGCCCCTCGCTGACGGCGGAACAGATGGTTGCCGGAACGCTGCAGGCGGTCGAGGGCTGGACCTACAGCCGAGTCACAGTCGGGATCCCCGCGCCGATCAGGGACGGCAAGGTAGTGCATGACCCGGCGAATCTCGGCAAGGGCTGGGTCGACTTCGACTACGAAGCGGCCTTTGGGAAGCCGACACAGATCGTGAACGACGCGGTCATGCAGGCGGTGGGGAGCTACCAGGGCGGTCGCATGCTGTTTCTCGGCCTCGGCACCGGGCTGGGCTCGGCCTTGATCCTCGACGGCGTGATCCAACCGCTCGAGCTCGGCCATCTCCCGTACCGCAAGAGCACGTTCGAGGATTACGTCGGCGAGCGGAGCCTCAAGAAGCGCGGCAAGAAGAAGTGGGCGAAAGACGTCTTCGACACCGTCGAGCGCCTCGCGGCGGCGATGGAGCCCGACGAGATCGTGCTCGGCGGCGGCGGAGTGGCCGAGCTACACGCGCTGCCTGACGGCTGCCGGCGCGGCGAGAACGAGAACGCCTTCCTCGGCGGCTTCCGCCTCTGGGATCCCGACTGGGTCGCGAATCTGACGACGGAACGTGAAGGGCCGCCCGAGGGCGGCCCTTCGTCAAGCAACTAGCGCGAGAGTCGACTACGGCTGATCCTGACCTGGGCCGAAGTTCTCAGGCTGCCCGGTATTCGGATCGAGGAACAGCTTGGGATCGCCCTTGCCGTGGAAGTCGAACATCGAGTTCAGCGACCCCGCGATCGAGTCGAACGAGCCCTGGATCCGGGGCAGGCCCCAGTTGTCCTCAATGAACTTGTCGATCGAGCTGAAATCGGTCAGCGTGTTGCTGACATCGCCCTGCTTGGCCCACGGTGAGATGAGCAAGAGCGGCAGCCGCGGGCCGTAGCCGCAGCGGCCATCCTGCCCCGCGAGCGGCTTGCCCGTGCCGCACAGACCGGTGCCGGTGAGGAAGTCCTGCACGCCGGCCGACGGGTTGTGGACACCACTGTAGACGTGGTCGTAGAACCCGTCCGAGTCGTCGTACGTGATGATCACGGCCGTGCTCGACCAGTCCGGCGACTGCTCGAGGGCGTTGATCTCCGACGTGACGAACTCCTGCTCGTCGAACGGATCGGAGTACGCCGCGTGCCCGTCCTCGTAGCCTGGGGCCTTGAGGAAGCTCACCGCCGGCAGATGATCCGGCGAGAGGAAGCCGTGGTTGATCGCGGCCAGGAGCGCGTTGAAGTCGCTCGTGTCGTACTGGTGGTTGGCCGTGTCGAACTGCGGCACCCCGCTCTTGTAGGACTGCGTGTCGGTGCCGATCGCCGACAGAGAGGTCGGCGCCAGATGGTGCGGGTTCGCCGTCGACTCGTAGTACTGGAACGGCTCGTGGTGCGGGATGTAGTCGTCCTTGTAGCCCCACTGGCCGTCCCCACCGACTGCGACGCCGACCGGGTGCACCGCGTCGCACAGGCCCTGGTTGGATGCGTGCGGCGGGACGTTCTTGCCCGTGAATGAGCCCTTGAACTCATCGGGCGTGAACGTTGCGGTCGACTGGCCCGCCTGTCCGACGCCGGCCGAGGCGGCCGCGAACGTCGTCGTCGGCGAGAACCCACCCTGGAACCAGCCCCAACTGAGGCCCTTCGCGTTGAGCTCGTCGCCGATGTTCTTGCCCGTCAGCGACGCGGCGTCGCGCGTCGAGCAGTCGTCGTAATAGGGCTGGGCGTCCGAGACGAGCGAGAAGCCGCCCTGACCGTCGGAGACGGTGTCCCCGTCGGTGTCGGCTCCGTTGATTTGCAGGCCGACGTTGCCGGTGTCGCCGGAGACGAGGTTGATCGCTCCAGGCGCTGACGGCCCGAACGTCGTGCCGAAGAAGTTGTCGCTCAGCCCGAAGTTCTTGGCGTAGTTCCACATCCCCGTGACGGTGTTGCCGTCGTAGTAGTTCATGACCATGTCGGCATTGCATGGATCGCCTTCGGGCGAGAAGTTGTTGCCGAAGGACCCGGTCGGGCCGGTGCCGACGCTCGTGACGAACTTATCCATGTTGCCGTTGTCGAACGCCTTCTGTTCGTCGTTGTAGTCGTGGTCCTGGTCGCAGGTCAGCACGTCATTGATGTCGGCCGGATCGAGCCGGCGGGGATTGACCTGGTTCCCGTCAGCGTCATTGTTCGGGTTGTTGGTCAGGAGCGTCCCCTGCCCGTTCAGGCCCGGCGTGTTGTAGAGGCCGTTGATCTTGGCGCCCTGGGCCCCGTGCCACGGTTGCCCGTCGCTGTTGGTTGCGTGCGGGTACGTGCCGAAGTAATGGTCGAACGACACGTTCTCCTGGAAGATCACGACCAGGTGCTTGATCTTCGTCGCCTCGGCCCCGGGCGACTTGGGCCCCGGCGGGTTCGCGCGCGACGACGTCGCGGTCGCCGCGGCGGCAGCGATCCCCACACCTACGAGCAGCGGAAGCAGCCAACGCATGCGTCTTCTCATGTTTCCCCCTTCGTTGGGACGATGGACGTCGTCGATCCTCCGGGCGACACCGTCGGCCGTGGGCATCGCTGCTGCGACTAAAGGGAGACGGAGTGGTAACCGATCCCGGCGAGTGTGCTGACACCCCGACTGTCACCAGACCGTTACCTACCGCCGTCGCGAGCGCCCGAGTAGGCTCAGACAGTGGCCACCACCGCTCGCACCCGTAAACGCGCCACCGCTGCCGCCGAGCGGCTGATCAACCGCGAGCTTTCGTTCCTCGACTACGACGCGCGCCTGCTCGAGCTTGCGCGCGACGAGACGCAGCCGCTCCTCGAGCGCGTCTTCTTCCTCAGGGTCTCGGCCGAGATGCTGGACGAGTTCTTCATGGTTCGCGTCGCCGGGCTGACCGGTCAGACCGAAGCGGGCGTGAGCAGGCGCTTGCCGGACGGCCGGACGCCGCAGCAGACGCTCGACGATGCCCGCGAGCGCGTCCTCGAGATCTACCGCGGGCAGGCGACGTTGTGGACGGACGAGCTTTGCCCGGCGCTCGCCGAGGAGCGGATCGCCGTCCTGAGCGTCGAGGACCTCGAGCCGGCGGAGCTCGCCGAGCTCGACGACCGCTTCCAGCGCGAGATCTTCCCTGTGCTGACGCCCCTCGCGGTCGGGCCGGGCCAGCCGTTCCCGTACATCTCTGCCCTCTCGATCAGCCTCGGCCTGTTCGTGGCCGACCCCGAGACCGGCGAGGAGCGCTTCGCCAGGGTCAAAGTGCCCGAGGGCCTACCGCGCTTCTTCCCCGTCGGGCGGAGCGGCCGCTTCGTGCCGCTCGAGCAGGTCCTCTCCCACTACCTGCCCGAGCTGTTCCCCGGAATGGAGATTCTCGAGCGGTCGCTGTTCCGCGTCACGCGCGACGGCGATCTCGAGGTGGCCGACGAGGCCGACGACCTCCTCGAGGCCGTCGAGCTGCAGCTCATGCGCGCCAGGTTCGGCGAGGTGACGCGACTCGAGGTGTCGCAGTCGATGTCGCAAGCGATGCTCGAGCAGCTCCAGCAGGGGCTGCGCGTGCCCGACGAGCTCGTCTATCCGCTCGAGGGGATGCTCGACCTCGCGGATCTCAACCAGCTCTACAAGCTCGACCGGCCCGACCTCAAGAACGATCCGTGGGTGCCGGTCGCGCGGCCGCCCTGGAACTCGATGGAGTCCGCGGCCGAGCAGTTCGCCGCGATCCGGGCCGGCGATCTCCTCGTCCAGCATCCCTACGACTCGTTCGCGGCCAGCTTCGAGACGTACGTCGACCGGGCGGCTGCCGACCCAGAGGTGATCGCAGTCAAGTCGACCGTGTACCGGACGAGCGACGACACGCCGCTCGTGCCGGCGCTGATCGACGCCGCGGAGCGCGGCAAGCAGACCGTTTGCCTCGTCGAGATCAAGGCGCGCGGCGACGAACGCCGCAATATCGAGTGGTCCCGTTCGCTGGAGCAGGCGGGCGTCCACATCGTCTACGGCTTCCCGGGTCTCAAGATCCACGCGAAGACGACGCTGGTCGTGCGGCGCGAGGCCGGCGGGCTGCGTCGCTATGTCCACCTGGGCACCGGCAACTACAACGCCGTCACCGCACGCGCGTACGAGGACTACGGGCTCTTCACGGCCGACGAGGACATCGCTGCCGACGTCGCCGACCTCTTCAACCACCTGACCGGCTTCGGCCGGCCGGGCCAGTTCCGCAAGCTGCTGGTCGCCCCGTTCACGCTCCGCGAGCGCCTGATCGAGGAGATCCGCCTGGTCGCCGAAGCAGCGGAGGCGGGTAAGAAGGCGCGGATCCGGATCAAGGTCAACGGCCTGACGCACCCGCAGGTGGTCGACGAGCTCTACGCGGCATCCGCGGCGGGGGCGAAGATCGAGCTTCTGGTGCGCGGCGTGTGCTCGCTGCGGCCCGGCGTGCCGGACCTGAGCGAGCAGATCCGCGTGCGCAGCGTGATCGGCCGCTTCCTCGAGCACAGTCGCCTCTTCGCCTTCGACGCCGCCGACCGCAGCGTCGTCTTCATGGGCAGCGCCGATTTGATGCCGCGCAACCTCGACCACCGCGTCGAGGTCGTGACTCCGATCGAGGATCTCGCGCTCCAGGCCGAGCTCTCCTCCACGTTCGAGGCTCTCTGGCGCGATACGGCGGCCTCGTTCGAGCTCGACCCGAGCGGTCGCTGGGAGCGTGTGCACGCCAAGAAGGACGAACGCCCGCGCTCCGGGCAGCAGACCTTGATGCGGCGCGCTCGCCGACGGCTCTCGCTGGCCCGCGCTCACTGAACTGCTTCAACCCGGTCTCAGGTCCGTAACAGGACCGTCACCTGAACGTTTACCCGTCTTCCGATCGCGGACCTACGATGCGTGGAGATGCGAGTTGGAGTCATCGACGTCGGTTCGAACACGACGCGGCTGCTTGTCGCGAACGCGGAGCCGGGCGGTCTCGACCCGCTCGAGACGCAGAAATTGCGGCTTTCGCTCGGTGAGGAGATCGAGCGGCACGGCGGCGTTTCGGCGGTCCACGTAGCGGCTGCCGCGAAGGCTGTTCGCGAAATGGCAGGCACGGCGAGACGCATGCGCGTCGACTCGCTCGACGTCTTCCTCACCGCTCCCGGGCGCCAGGCGACCAACTCCGCCGAGCTCGTGACGACGCTGTCGCGCGCGGCGGGCGTCCAGGCGCGGGTGCTCACGAAGGAGCAAGAGGGCGCGCTCGCCTACCGCGGCGCTGTCCTCACCGCGAGCATCGCGCTGCCGTCGCGCATCGCCGTTTGCGACATCGGTGGCGCGTCTACGGAGATCGCCGTGGGCAGCCCGGGCAGCGACCCCGACTGGATCGAGTCGGTCGACCTCGGGTCGGTCCGTCTCACGACCCGCGCCGGAGACATGCACGCGGAGGCCGAGGCCGCCTTCGCGCACCTCGTTCCGCCTACCGTCGAGGCCGCCCTGGTGGTGGGAGGCAGCGCTCGCGCCGCGCGCCGGCTCGTTGGCGCAGAGCTCGGAGAGACGGAGCTGGCCGAGGCACTGCAGATCGTCGAGACGACGTCCGCGCGTGAGGTCTCCCGGAGCTTCGGCGTCGATCGGGCGCGGGCCGAGATCCTCCCGGCCGGCGTGATCCTGCTCGCCGAGGTGCAGCGGAGACTCGGCGTCACGCTGCACGTCTGTGGCGGCGGCATCCGCGAGGGCGCGGTCCTCGCGAAGCTCGACGCGCTCGCGGCCTAGTTCTACGAAGGGCGGATCTCGCCCAGGACCCGACCGTCCTCCAGCACGACGGCTGCACCCTTCTTGAGACCGCGGCCGACCAGCGCCTCCGCGATGTCGCCGTGCGAGCAACAGACGACTCCGTCCTCCTTCAGCAGGTCCGCCGCGGCCGCGCCTTGGCCCTCGGCGAGCCGATCGTCCTGCTCCAGTTGCAGCCCGAGCGCAGCCGCGAGGGGCTCGACCGTCTGGACGCAGCGGACGTACGGGCTCGAGACGACGCGGCTCACCCCGAAGGGGCGAAGAAGCTCGACGAGCTCTGCTGCCTGCCTGCGGCCCTTCGCGTCGAGAGGACGGTGGAAGTCGTCACCGTCCCAGTCGTCACGGTCTCCGGCCGCGGCGTGCCGGAGCAGCACGCTCGTCATACGTGCTCCAGCAGCGGGAGGTCTCGCGGCCAGCTGAGGATGCCGGCGGCCCGCTCAACCGGTTCCCAGCGGATCTCGTCGACCTCGTCCTGGGGGGCAAACTCTCCGTCCATGGGGCGCATGCGCCAGTAGCGAACCACCTTCGGCCTGCCCTTGGAGTCGATGTAACTCGTCTGGCCGACCTCGTCGAGGAGCTCGCAGCGCAAGCCCGTCTCCTCCTCGACCTCGCGCAGCGCGCAGGCCTCGTCGGCCTCGCCCGCGTCGCACTTGCCCTTCGGGAAGCTCCAGTCGTCGTACTTGGGCCGATGCACGAGCAGCACCTTCCCGTCGCGGACGACGAGCCCACCGGCGGCGCGGACGACGGTCAGATTGTCTTGCGGAGCTTCTTCCACGCGTTCGGCCATGCCCCGCGCGCCTCGATTCGACGCTCCTCCTCGCGCTCGACGAGGCGGCCGGCGACAAGCGCCTGCGCAGGCGCCGCATCCGCGGCGAGCTCCCGCAACCGGCAGCCGGCGACGACCGCATCCTGGTGCTCTCCGAGCACGTCCTGCAGCTTCTTGGCCCGCTTGACCAGCTCCTTCCGGCCCGCGAGCTCGGCCGCGTACCTCGCGCGCTTGCCCTTCTTCCGCACCGCGTGCAGCTCCTCGTCCGCGGGGTCCTCGGGCAGCTTGCGAACGGCCTTGCGCAGCTTCGCGGCCGCCTCGTCGGCGATCTCGTCGAGAGTCACGACGGATGTGCTCGGCTCGAGCTCGTCGATCGTCCGGGCCATGTCGTCGAGGAGCGCCAGGTACTCGTCCGACCGCAGCGCGGCGAGCAGACGGCTGCGGCTACAGGAGCGCTCGGTGCGCAGAACGGCGAGCAGCGACCCGGCGCGCCTCGCGTCCTCGCCGCCGAGCTCGGCAGCCTCCGCGTCGAGGCGCGCAAGCAGCACGTCGAGGTCACGCACCTCGCCGAGGACGCGGCCGAGCTCCTTCAGCCGTTCGTCGAGCTGGGCCGTGTCGCTCGCGATCAGCTCCTTCCCCGTGCGGAGCAGCGCTCGCAGGCGGCGGACGCCGACGCGCATGTCGTGGAGGCTCTCGGGGTCGCGGCCGAGCCGCGTGCCTGGATCGTGCCGCTCGATCTCGCGCAGCTGCGCCCGCAGGCGGTTCCGCAGCTCCTCGAGGGAGCGCGGAGTCGGGCCGTACGCAGGGACGTGACCGAGCGCGCGGAACAGCTTCGGCAGCTCGTTCCCGGGCTCGGCTCCGGCCGAGACGAGCTCGTCGGCGATCTCGTCGAGCCCGTCCGGATTGCCGTCGCGCAGCTCGATCTCGACCTCGACGAACTGGTCGCGCACCTCGCGGGAGTCGAGCACCGTGACCTCGTCCGCCGTGACCTCGGCCGTCGTCCCGTTACGGGCGACGAGCTCGCCGCTCCGGTGCGTTCGCAGCTCGGCTACGCGCTCGAGCGGACCGCGCCGCAGATGGGCTCGCAGCAGGGAGAGCATCTCCTCGGGCGGCCGTCCCGGTCCACCCTCCGCTTCGAGCTCGAGCCGCGAGTCGTCAGCGGGGAGCTTCAGCTGCCAGACGCCGTGACCGTTCTCGGTGCGGCGCCGCAGCGTGATGCCGACGGCCGCGAGCGACTCGCCAGGGACGTCGTAGTAAACGGAGGTGAAGACCCGGTCAGCGAGAGGGCTGCCGCCGAGCGGCGGCAGCCGAAAGCCGACCGGAGCGTCGAGCTTGCGCTCATGCTCACTTGTTGCCCGCATACGCCCACGATAGGGCTAGCGGACAAGCTCTGCCAGCTGCTCCCGCGTTTGACTGGCCTCCTGCTCGAGGCCGGGTGCGTAGGCCCCTGCGGCCTCGAGCAGAAGTCGCTGCCGACGCTGGGCGTCGATCTGGCGCAGCAGCTCGTCGATCTGCTGCCGGCGCATGAGCTGGTCGACCGCAACGCTCACGCTGCCTCCCGAAGCTCGACGCTCTCGCTCTCTTCGGCACGCGCGCGCGCGGGCCGGAGGAAGACACCGGCCACGACGAAGGCCGCAACGAGCAGCCCGCCGAGGACGACGAAGGACGTCTGGAAGCCGCTGACGGTGGCGGCCGCGCTTGCAGCGGAAACGCCGTGAGCGTTCGCGTAGCTCGACGCCGCACTCGCCGCGATGGTGCTGATCGCCGCCAGCCCGATGGCGCCGCCGATCTGCCGACTCGTGTTGACGAGGCCGGAGGCGACACCGGCGTCAGCGCGCTCCACGCCGGCCAGGCTCGCGATCGTGACGGGCACGAAGGAGAAGCCGAGCCCGGTTCCGCCGAGCACGAAGGCGGGGAACAGATCCCAGAAGTAGTGGCCGTCGACCGGCAGCTGCGTGAGCAGTCCGAGCGAGATCGTGGCGAGCGCGAGGCCCATCATGAGCGTGGCCCGCACGCCGATCCGCTCCACGACAGCCTGCGCGAGGTTCGAGGCGACGACGACGGACAGGGCGAACGCCACGAACGCCACACCGCTCTGCACGGCCGAGTAGCGGAGGACGTCCTGCACGTAGAGCGTGAGGACGAAGAACTCCGAGAACGTGACGGCTCCGACCAGCGCCATCGTCACGTTCGCGGCCGACAGGGCGCGCAGGCGGAAGATCCGCAGCGGCAGCAGCGGCGAGCGCGAGCGCAGCTCGATCCCGACGAAGGCGGCGATGAGTGCCGCGGAACCGCCGAGCAGCCCGAGCGTGATAGGCGAGCTCCAGCCGTCGGTCGCGGCCCTCGTCAGTCCGTACACGAGCAGCATCAGCCCGCCCGTGACCGAGGCGGCGCCGGCGAGGTCGAAGTGCCGGTGCTGCAGATCCGCCCGGCTGTCGCGCAGCAGGTACGGCGTGAGCGCGATCGCGGCAAGGCCGACCGGGACGTTGACGAAGAAGATCCACGACCAGCCGAGGTACGAGGTGATGACACCGCCGAGCAGGACGCCGACGGCCGCGCCGCTGCCCGAGGCAGCGCCGTAGATCCCGAGCGCGCGATTGCGCTCGTGACCCTCGGCGAAGGTCGTCATCAGGAGCGAGAGCGCAGCCGGCGCGAGCAGCGCGCCTCCCAGCCCCTGCAGTGCGCGGAAGGCGACGAGCGAGCCCGCCGACCAGGCAAAGCCGCAGAGCAGCGAGCTCGCGGCAAACAGACCAAGACCCGCGACGAACATGCGCCGCCGGCCGAGCAGGTCGGCGAGGCGGCCGCCGAGCAGCAGCGTTCCGCCGAAGAGAATGGCGTAGGCGGTGATCACCCACTGGATCCCCGTCTCCGAGAAACCGAGGTCCGACTTGATCGACGGGAGGGCGACGTTCACAATCGCCACGTCGAGAATGACCATGAACTGAGCGGTGACGATGAGAGCCAGCGCGCTCCAGCGCCGCCGCGATGAAACTGGGTGAATCGTGGGAAGCAAGCAGTTCCTCCAATCGTTGGTATGACCAACTATACACGAAAGGAACGCTTGGCCGCGCTACACTATTCCGTGCAATGAGCATTGACACCAAGATCGATACAAAGGTGACGCCCCGCATGCCGGCCGAGCTGGTCGCCTCGAGCCTCTTCCTCCTCAAGCGGCTCGGGTTCGCCGCGAAGGCCCGCTCGATGGAGGAATACGAGCGCCTCGGGCTCAACCCGTACCACCACGCGATCCTCGCCCTGCTCGAGGGGAGCGCTCCCGAGACGCAGGCCGAGATCGCCGACTCGCTCGGTTACGACCGTGGCACGCTCGTCGGGCTTCTCGACGAGCTCGAGGAGCAGACGCTCGTCGAGCGCAAGCGCGATCCCGACGACCGCCGCAGGCAGATCGTCCGGATCACAGCCGACGGCAAGAGGACGCTGGCGAAGCT
>DATFSG010000275.1:0-10661 GCA_035262765.1 Gaiellaceae bacterium
GCCGACCTCGTCGTGCTCGACCGCGACCCGTTCGAGTGCGAACCTGAGGAACTGCGGGAGGTTCAAGTGATCGCGACGATGCTCGGCGGCCGCTGGACCCACAACCCGCCGCCCTGGGACTGATGGTGCGCCACCGGATCCCGAACAGCGAGGTGATCTGGTCGTTCGGGCCGGACCTCGAGCCGGTGCTGGAAGTCGAGCCCGGCGACGTCGTCACGTTCGAGACGAACGACTGCTTCACCGGCCAGATCCGGAGCGAGGACGACCTCGTGACCGAGATCGACCTCACGCGGATCAACAGCGCCACCGGCCCTGTCGCGGTCAAGGGCGCGGAGCCAGGCGACTCGCTCGTGGCCGAGATCCTCGACGTGCGGCCGATCGAGTGGGGCGTCGCCGCGCTGATCCCGGGATTCGGCCAGCTCATCGACCAGGTGCAGTCTCCGCTCACGCGGCTGTTCGAGGTGCGCGACGGCGTCGTGAAGATGAACGACCGCGTCTCGTTTCCCGCGCTGCCCATGGTCGGCGTCGTCGGCGTCGCGACCGGCGGCGAGGAGCTGTCGAACGGGCTCGCGGGACAGCACGGCGGGAACCTCGACGACCACTGGCACGGCGTCGGCGCGCGGATCTTCTTCCCCGTCCGGCAGCCGGGCGGCATGTTCGCGGTCGGCGACATGCACGCGGCGATGGGCGACGGCGAGATCTGCTTCACCGGCGTCGAGATCGCCGGCGAGGTGGACATCCGCTTCGACGTCCTCAAGGGGAAGCAGGCGACCTGGCCGGTGACGGAGCTCGCCGATCGCTGGCTGCCACACGCGACTGCGCCGGAGTACGCCGAGGCGCTCGCGCTCGTGTCCGAGGAGTCGGCTCGCCTGCTCGTGGACGAGCACGACTTCACGATGGAGGACGCGTTCATCTTCCTCTCGGTCGCCTGCGACGCGGGCGTCGCGCAGGCGTGCAAGCCGTGCGAGGGATTCGGGACGATCGCGCGCTTCTCGATCCCGAAGATCGACGCTTGCCCGGCGCCGTTCACCAGCTAGACACGCGGCGTACACTGAGAGCGATGGCCGTCCGCACGATGAACCCTGTCCACGTGGCGGGCACCTGTGCGGTGGCCGCGACGGCCGAGATCGTCGGCGCGAAGTGGACGGCGCTGCTCGTCCACGACCTCTCCGAAGGGCCGCGCCGCTTCTCGGAGCTCGAGCGTTCGTGCCAGGGCATCAGCCCGCGCACGCTGGCGGAGCGGCTGCGCGCGCTCGAGGCGGAGGGAATCCTCGAGCGGCAGAGCTATCCCGAGACCCCGCCTCGCGTCGAGTACTCGCTGACGGCGAAGGGGCAGTCGCTCCTGCCGATCATTGACGCAATGCGTGAGTTCGGCCACGATTGGCTGCCATGCGGACGCACGCACCCGCACGCGCTCTAGCTCTCGCGCTCACTGCTGGAGCGGCTGCGGTCGCGATCCTCGCCGGCTGCGGCGGAGGCGGATCTGTCCCGGCGTCGGCTCCGACTCAGACGCGGACGCTCCACCTCTCCTTCCCCCTCGGCGCGCTCTCGGCCGAGGGCATGGAGCTCGCGGCCACGCCGGGAGCACACAACCCTCAGCTCGGCCCCCAGCAACCGCTGCACGGGGTCCTCTGGAACGCCTCGACAGGGCACCCCTACGCCTTGCAGCTCCCGCGCATCTGCGCCGACCCGTGGGGAACCTCGCTCGCCGGATCGCGGGTCGCGACCATCTGCGACGACTCGTGCTGCGACGGCGTCGACCAGCGCGTGGTCGTCTTGCAACCCAGTAAGGCTCCCGTGACGGTCATGCACGTGCAGAGCGCCCTCGGTGCGGCGGGAGGGCGGATCGACGGCCTCGCGGGCGGGGACGACGTTCTCGTCTTCAACCGTGACTCGGTGGACAAGCGCGGCGGCACCAAGACCGACACGCTGTATCGAATCGACGGAGTGCACGCCCACGCGATCGCCACTGGAAGGTATGCCGGCCGGCCCTGGGCGGTCTCCCATGGGCGGATCCTGGTGGCTCCGGCACAGTCGACGCTCGCGGTGCTTCGTGCAGACGGCCGGCGGGTCGCGAGGTTCGGCACCGGGTTCGCCGACGTGCCGGTCGGCGTTCCCGATCCGTCGATCGTGTTCGACGGGCGAATCGCCTACGGCGAGGACTACCTGGAAACAGGTTCTCTGACTGGTGTCCGGCAGGACGGCAGCACTGTCCATCCCGGCGCCGACTGCGTTCTCGGCCCGGGAGCGACGCTCGGCGGCGTGAGCGGCAAGTACCTGACGTACATCACGGCGGACGCCGTGCACGTGATCCGGACGTCCGACTGCCGCGACGCGCTGATCGCCGTCGGCGGAGGCTTCCCCGTCGGCGCGGTCCTCACTCCGGCCGGTCTGTTCTACGCGTTCAACGCCCGGCCGGGGCTCGGTGACGACCTGCCCAGCCTTGGTCGGATCCACTCGACCGTGACCTTCATGCCCATGGCGCGTGTCAGGCACGCCGTCAGCCGCGGCCTGCTGGCTCGTTGCTGCGTCGAGAAGTAGTCAGCGCCCTCTAACGTCTCATCCGATGGAGAAGCCGTTCGTCCCCGCCGAGTTCGTCGTCCCGCTGGGACTCGCGACCGACCAGCTCGGGCTCGAGCCGCTTGGGCCGCAGCACAACGAGCCCGACTACGCGGCCTGGTCCTCGTCCCGCGAGCACATCCGCGCGACGCCCGGCTGGGAGACGAGCAACTGGCCCGACGATCGCGACCTGGCGAAGAACCTGGAAGACCTGGAAGGGCACGCCGACGACTTCGCCAAGCGGAAGGGCTTCACCTACACCGTGCTCGATCCCGCGAGCCGTGACGTGATCGGCTGCGTCTACATCTATCCCGACAAGAGCGGCGAGACCGATGCCAAGGTGCTCTCCTGGGTGACGGTCAGCCGCGCCGAACTCGACGTGCCGCTCTGGCGGGCCGTGAGCGATTGGCTCGAGGCCGACTGGCCGTTCGAGCGTGTCTCGTACGCCGAGCGCGTCTAGCTAGTTCAAGCGTCCGAGCGCCGTGAAGAGCGCGGCGACCGTGTCGATCCCCGCCGCGAAGTACTCGACGAGGAAGCGCTCGTTGGGCGAGTGCACATTCGACTCCGGGAGCGCGAAGCCGCTGAGGATCGTGTCGATGCCCTTCTCGGTCAGCGCCGGCATGAGCGGGATGGAGCCGCCGACCCGCGTCAGCAACGGGCGCTTGCCGAGCGCCTGCTCGAACGCGTCCACCGCAAGCTGGACGGCGGGCGCGTCGCCGCTGACGAGGCCCGGGTTCGCGCCTTGCCACGAGATCTCGAGCTCGGCGCCTGCGGGAGCGGCGTCGCGCAGCAGCTTCTCGGCCGCAGCGCCAATCGTCTCCACGTTCTGGCCCGGTGCGAGCCGGATCGAGAACTCGGCGGAGGCCTCGACGCTGAGCGTCGTGTTCCGGATGCCCGGCTTGCCGCCGATGATCCCGTTCACGTCGGTGGACGGCTCAGCCCAGGTGCGGACGTAGAACTCCTCGCCGGCCTTCGCATCGAGCGGCTGGGCGCCGGCTTCCGAGATCGCCTCGGCCCCGGGCGGAAGCTGCGACCACGCCTGGAGCTCCTCCGCCGTTGGCGCGGCTATCCCGGCCCGCAACGGCTCGGGGAGCCGGCCGTCCGGCCCGGCCAGCACAGCGTCGAGGCAGCGCATGAGGACGTGGATCGCGTTGAGCGCCACGCCGCCGTACATCCCTGAGTGGAGGTCACGCTCACCGGTCCGTACCTTGACGTCGACGCCGACGAGGCCGCGCGTCGCGAGCTCGATCGTCGGCACGTCGCGCCGGAGCATCCCGCCGTCGAAGATCACGCACGCGTCGGCGCCGCGCTCGTCCTGCGCGATCCAGTCGGCGATCGTGTGGCCGCCGACCTCCTCCTCGCCGTCGAAGGCGATGCGGAGATTGACCGGCAGCGCGCCCGCCTCGACGAGCCGCTGCGCGGCCTTGAGCACGAGCCAGAGCTGGCCCTTGTCGTCGGCGATGCCGCGGCCGTACGCCCACTCGCCGCGGATGTCGAGCTCGAACGGATCGGACTCCCAGAGCTCGAGCGGCGCGGGCGGCTGGACGTCGAAGTGGTTGTAGACGAGGACGGTCGGCGCGTTCCCGTCGCCGTTCGAGGCGGGGATCTCGCCGAGCACGAGCTCGCGCTCGCCGAACGGAGTCAGCTCGGCGGTGCCGCCGATGCGGCGGATCAGCTCACAGACCCACTCCCCCGCGCGCTTCACGTCTTCCCGGTGCGCCGGGTCGGCGCTCACGCTCGGGATCGCGATCAGCTCAGCAAGCTCGGCGCGCCACGCATCATCCACGGGGAGAGACTCTATGGAGATAGTGCGCGCCGCCGCCGAGCGAACCCGCCTCGTCGGCCGGGTTGAGGAGGGCACACGTGCGCAGCGAGAGACAGCCGCAGCCGATGCAGGTGGTGAGCCGGCCGCGAATCGCCTCGAGCGTCGCGATGCGCGCGTCGAGCTCACGCGCCCAGCTGCGCGAGAGCCGCTCCCAGTCGCGCTTCGTCGGCGTCTTGTGCTCGGGCAGCTTGTCGAGTGCTTCTCTGACCCGCTCGAGCGGTATGCCGGCCGCCTTGCCCGCCTGGACGAGGGCGACGCGCCTCAGCGTGACCGACGCATAGCGGCGCTGGTTGCCGTCCGTGCGGCGGGCGGAGATGAGTCCTTCGCGCTCGTAGAACCGGAGCGCCGACTGGGAGACGCCGCTCCGCTCGGAGAGCTCGCCGATGGTCAATTCCCTTGACACTTGACTTCAACCTTAGTTGAGGTTCTACGGTGTGTGCATGGCTATCGCGACCACACTCGGCTACGACGATCTGCCGGCACTGCTCGCGCGGCTGACCGGCGATGAAAAGCACGACTGGAGCGCACTGTCGACGCTCGACGTCCTCTGGGTTCTCTTTGACCGTGTCCTCGACGAGGACGACCGCTTCATGCTTTCGAAGGGGCACGGCCCGGCCGCGTTCTACGCGGTACTCGCCGCCAAGGGCGTCGTCCCCGTGGACGCACTCGACGGCTACGGCTCGTTCGACTCGCAGCTCGGCTACCACCCGGATCGCAATCTCGCACCGGGCGCCGAGATCTCGAGCGGCTCGCTCGGCCACGGGCTGGGCATCGCGGTCGGCTCGGCGCTGACCGGCCGCCGCGTCTGGTGCCTCGTCGGCGACGGCGAGCTCGACGAGGGCTCGAACTGGGAGGCTGTGCAGTACGCCGGCCGCGTCGGGCTCGGCACGCTCACAACGGTCGTGATCGACAACGACTCCGCCGCGCTCGGCTGGCCGGAAGGAATCGAGCGCCGCTTCATGCTCGAAGGCTGGATAGCGCTGCGTGTGGACGGCCGCGACCATGAGGCGCTCGAGGCGGCTCTGCGGCCCGATCTCGAAGGCAAGCGGCCGCGCTGCATCGTCGCGGAGGTGAACCGGCGATGACCGCGATGCGCGAGCGGTTCTACGCCCTGGCCCGCGAGGCGCTCGACGAGGACGAGCGGGTCGCCGTCGTGACCGCGCAGATCGGGGCCGACTCGTTCGGCGGCCATCCGCGCCACTTCGACGTCGGCATCCGCGAGCAACTGATGATCGGCGTCGCCGCCGGGCTCGCGCTCGAGGGCTACCGGCCCGTCGCCCACTCGTACACGCCGTTCCTCGTCGAACGGCCCTGGGAGTTCCTCAAGCTCGACCTCGGCCACAACGACCTCGGCGCGGTGCTCGTCTCGACCGGCGCCTCGTACGATGCCGCGCGCGCCGGCCGCACGCACCAGGCGCCCGAGGACGTCGCGCTCGTCGCCGCGCTTCCCGGCTGGACGGTTCACGTCCCGGGCCATGCCGACGAGCTCGAGCGGCTCTTCCGGCAATCGCTCGCCGGCGACGACCGGGTCTACATCCGTATGAGCGAGGAGGAGAACCACGCGCGCGTCGACGGCGGCGGCTTCACCGTGCTGCGCCACGGCTCGCCCGGTGCGCCGCTGGTTGTCGCGGTCGGCCCGACGCTGGCGCCGGTGCTCGAGGCGACGGCGGAGCGGGACGTCAGCGTCGCGTATCTCGCGACGGTGCGCCCGTTCCCGCACGACGGCGTGCGCGACGCGCTCGGCGTCGGCACGGACGTTGTCCTCGTCGAGCCGTACCAAGCCGGCACCTCGGCATCCGAGGTCTCCGTCGCGCTACGCGACCGCCCGCACCGCCTGCTCGCGCTCGGCGTCCCGAACGCGGAGTTCCGCCACTACGGCACGGGAGAGGAGCACAGAGCGGCGCACGGACTCGACGCAGCCGGGATCACGCGCTCGCTCCACGAGTTCCTCTAGGCGAAGTCGTCTGCGAAGTCCCAGCCGCGGAGCTGACCCGGCGCGAGGCGAACGAGCACGCCGGTTCCGGCCGAGGCCTCCGCGTACGCCCGCCCGTTCTCGGGACCGAGGTAGCGAACAGCCATCGAGGCAAGGGCTTCGGACGCGCCCTCCGGCAGCAGTCGCGCCTCGCCGCGTAGCTCCAGGCCTCGGTAAGGAACCTCACTCTCGTAGACGACGATGCTCGCGCGCGGGTCGCGGCGCAGGTGCTGCAGCTTGACGTCGTTCGGACCGACGATGACGTCGAAGCCGCCGTCGCGCCACTGGTGCCAGACCGGAGAGAGGAGAACGCCGCCGTCCTTCCGGTACGTGCCCAGGACGGCCACGAGCGGCTGCTCGAGCAGGTCACCGAGATCCGCGGGGCCGAGCTTGCGCATCGGCCCCGAGTCTACGCCTGCTTAGGCGACGTCCTTGAGCGAGTTCGTAACCGCGAGTGCCCGCAGCTTCTTCAGGCTCTGGTTCTCGATCTGGCGGATCCGCTCGCGCGTCACGTTGAACGCGCGTCCGACCTCGTCGAGCGTGCACGGCTGCTCGCCGCCGAGCCCGTAGCGCAGCTCGAGCACCCGCCGCTCCCGGTGCGAGAGCGTGCCGAGAATGTCGCGCAGCAGCTCCTGGCGCAGCGTCGTGTCGGCCGCCTCGTCGGGCAGCGGGGCGTTCTCGTCGGTGAGGAAGTGGCCGAACTCCGACTCCTCGTCGTCGCCGACCGGCTTCTCGAGCGAGACCGGCGCCTGCGACGTGCGAAGGATCTGTTCGACCTCGTCGAGCGGCAGATCGACATCGCTCGCGATCTCGAACGCCAGCGGCTCGCGGCAGAGCTCACCGCGCAGCTTGCGCTCGGAGCGGACGATCTTGTTCAGCTTCTCGACGACGTGGACGGGCATCCGGATCGTGCGGCCCTTGTCGGCGAGCGCGCGGGCGACCGCCTGGCGGATCCACCACGTCGCGTACGTCGAGAACTTGTAGCCCTTGCGCCAGTCGAACTTCTCGGCGGCGCGCACGAGCCCGATGGTCCCCTCCTGGATCAGATCGAGGAACGGGAGCCCCTGGTTGCGGTAGCGCTTGGCGATCGAGACGACGAGGCGAAGGTTCGCCTCGACCATCTCCTGCTTCGCGCGATGGTCGCCTCGCTCGATCCGCTTTGCGAGCTCGACCTCCTCGGCGGCGGTCAGCAGCTCGACCTTGCCGATGTCCTTGAGGAAGAGCTGAAGCGCGTCGGTGGAGACCTCGCGCACGCTCTCGTCGAGCCGCGCAACCTCCTCCTTCGGGCTCGGCTCCGCCTGCGCGTCGACGATCTCGACCTGGAGCTCTTCAAGCGCCCGGTAGACGTCCTCGATCTGCGCCGGCTCGAGCTCGAGCTCGTCGAGCGAAAGTGCGATCTCTTCGGCGCTGACCCGCCCGGCGGACTGTGCCGCCTCGAGCAGGTTCCGTGCTTCATCCAGCTCGAGAACGTCGATCGGCGACGCCTCTACCGCTGTCTCGGCCATCTCCCCATCCCCCTCCCTCGCGATGCCGAAAGATGCCATTCGCAAGGCGGCCGGCGCCATAGGCCGTTCGGCTCATCTTTTCTTTACTTAGACCTAGTAACGGGCAGGCGCGAAAGCAATCTTCGTGCGTCTTGCGCGTACGCCGAGTGCGGCTCGTCGGCCGCCGCCAGGCGCAGCTGCTCGATCGCCTTCTTGCGCTGGCCGCTCCAGAGCAGGAGCAGGCCGAGATGGAAGCGAACGACCGAGGCCCGCGGGAACTCGCCCGTAAGCGGGCCGAGGCTACTGAACGCCGTGACCGGATTCGCCTTCGTGAACAGGCCGACCGCGGCGGCGGTGCGCGCGAGCGGGTCGTGCGGCGCGAGCTTCGCGGCGGCCGCGAACTGACGCTCGGCCGACAGCGGGCGCTCGAGGCCCCAGAGCGCGGAGCCGTAGAGGAGCTTCGCCCGCGCGTTCGGCTTCGCGGCGGCCCGGGCGAGCGCCGCGAGCTGCTGAGCGCCCGAGAGGTTGCGGATCGCCGGCGGGGCGGCGAAGTCGAGCACGACGTACGGCAGGCCCGGGATCCGCATGCTCGGGTGCAGGAGGTCCTCCGCCTTGACCCCGTACGGAGAGTCGGGGCCGACCTTCGCCGTCTTCTGCCAGGCGGCGACGGCATCGGCGTTGTGGCCGGCCCAGTAGTCGGCGATGCCGAGGTGGAGCAGCGCCACGCTGCTCGCCGGATGCGCGGAAGCGAGGCCCTGCATCGTCTCGAGCCCGTTCTGCTTCCACGCGGCGAACGCCGAGCCGATCCGTGCCTCCAGCGAGTGATAGCGACTAAAGATCGCGGCTGCCTGCGCGACGTGGTTGGCGTTGTAGAGCGACTGCGCTTGGGTGAGCGCGACCACCTCCGGGCTCGCGGCGACGCCGAAGACGAGGTTCAATGGGGGCGTCCCGGCGCGCGGCTTCGTCACCGCGTTGGGAACCGTCGTCCGCTGGCCTCGCGTCTGCAGCAGCGTCACGCCGATGACGGCGGCAGCCGCGATCAGCGCCGCCAGCACGACGATGACGACGACGCGCCGGTTCTGTATTCCCGCCAGGGGGCGAGCTTCCGTCGCCACGATTCCGAGCGTAGCCAGGAACGGGGTCGCTACATTTGGGAAAGCGATGCCGAACTATCGGGAACTCCTCCAGCAGATCAAGTCGGAGATCGACGAGGTCGACGTCACGCAGGCGCGCGACTTGCTCGCCGCGGACGACCGGCCGCTGATCGTCGACGTCCGCGAGCTGGACGAGTGGACCGAGGGACGGATTCCGGGCGCGATCCACATCCCGCGCGGCAACCTCGAGTCGCGCATCGAGCAGGCTGCCCCCGATCGCGCCCAACCGATCCTTCTCTACTGCGCCGCCGGCAACCGCTCGGCGTTCGCCGCGAAGTCGCTCGAGGAGCTCGGCTACGAGAACGTCGTCTCGCTCGCAGGCGGCTACACCGACTGGAAGCGCAGCGGCCTCGCCACCGAACTGCCGCGCACGCTCGACGGCGCGCAGCGGCAGCGCTACAGCCGGCACGTCCTGATCCCGGAGGTCGGCGAGGAGGGACAGCTCAAGCTGCTCGACTCGCGCGTCCTGCTGCTCGGCGCCGGCGGGCTCGGCTCGCCGTCGGCGCTCTATCTCGCGGCGGCCGGGGTCGGGCGGCTCGGCATCGTGGACGACGACCGCGTCGACGCTTCGAACCTCCAACGCCAGGTGCTGCATTCGACCGCGCGCCTCGGCGAGTGGAAGGCGGAGTCGGCCAAGCGCACGCTCGAGGAGCTCAATCCCGACGTCGAGGTCGTTCCGTACATCGAGCGGCTCACCTCGGAGAACGTCGAGCGGATCCTCGCCGACGGCTGGGACGTGATCGTCGACGGCGCCGACAACTTCCCGACGCGCTACCTGATCAACGACGCCGCCGTCTGGCACGACATCCCGCTCGTGCATGGCTCGATCTACCGCTTCGAGGGCCAGGCGACGGTGTTCAAGCCGCACGACGGCCCGTGCTACCGCTGCCTCTTCCCGCAGCCGCCGCCGCCGGAGCTCGCGCCGAGCTGCGCCGAAGGCGGAGTGCTCGGCGTCCTGCCGGGCATCGTCGGCTCGCTGCAGGCGAGCGAGGCGCTCAAGCTGTGCCTCGGCGTCGGCGAGCCGCTCGTCGGACGGCTGCTGCTGTTCGACGCGCTCGCGACCGAGTTCAGCGAGGTCAACCTTCGTCGCGACCCGAACTGCCCCGTCTGCGGTGACTCGCCCACCATCACGGAGTACATCGACTACGTGGAGTTCTGCTCCGGAAGGCCGACACACGCATGAGCCTGATTCGCATCCCACCGATGCTGCGCAGCGAGGTCGGCGGCGTGCGCGAGGTTCCCGCCGAGGGCGGCACCGTCCGCGAGCTGCTCTTCGACCTGATCGCCCGCTTCCCGGGCCTGCGTCCGCAGCTCGTGGAGGACGGCGAGATCGCGTCCTACGTGAATGTTTACGTCGAGGGAGAGGACGTCCGGACGCTCGACGGCCTCGACACCTCGGTCGGCCACGGCTCGACCGTGATCCTCCTCCCCGCCATGGCCGGTGGGCTCTAGCCTCCGCACGGCCGGCTCGCTGCTCGACCTCGTCGGCAACACCCCGCTCGTCGAGCTGCGGCACCTCACGCCGAAGCCGTCGGTGCGGCTCTACGCAAAGCTCGAGGGACAGAACCCGACCGGGTCGATCAAGGACCGCGTCGCGCTGGCGATGATCGACGCGGCCGAGACCGCCGGCGAGCTCGAGCCGGGCCGCGAGCTGCTCGAGCCGACCT
>DATFSG010000276.1:0-23286 GCA_035262765.1 Gaiellaceae bacterium
GCTGGGGCGACCCGAAGTGCCGCACCTGAGCACTCTGTAGGGACTCGTTCTAGGCTGCGGCGGGATGGCCGAGAGCCTCGACACCCTTGTCGCGGATGCCGACCGCGCGAAGGCATCCGACGAGCTGCGCCTGCACTACGACAGCGGGCGGCTGACGCTCGACGAGTTCGAGAGCCGGCTCGCCGAGGTGAACTCTGCGCGCACGCGCGGGGATCTCGAGCACGCGTTCCTGCAGCTCCCGCGGAGCGAGCCGCCGGTGAGCCTCCGCCTGCGCGATCGCCGCTGGAGCTCGCTTGCGTTCCAGTACGTGATCGCCAACGCGATCTGCGTCCTCGTCTGGGCCTTCTCGGGAGCGGATGTCCACGACTTCTGGCCCAAGTGGGTTCTCCTCGCGACATTGATCATGTACCTGCGCCGCCTCGGCTATCGGTCGGCCCGGCGCGAGCGGCGGCGGTCGCGGTGACTCACCAGCACAACACCCCGGAGCGCGACCTCGAGCGGGCCGAGGCAGGCTCGCGCTGCCGAACGGCGACGGTCGACGTGGAAGGCCCTCCGAGGCGCGGGCGAGCTCTCGTGAGCTCACCCGCGGTCTCCGGATTCGCCGCGGCCCAGATCGCCGGCAGCCACTGTCGAGAACGAGCGACGAGCCCTCGAAGATCGTTCCGAACCCTGATCGGAGAACTGCCGTTGCACGCTCGGCACTTCCAGAGGCGGCGTGTCGAGATGTAGCAGTGCTCGCTCGGCCCGCAGCGTCGGCGGACGCGGCCGCCCGGCCAGCGCAGCGAGGTCACGAACTCGTCGGCCACGTCCGGGTCGGAGAAGTACCGAACGGCCTCGGGGAATCAGCGGGCAGCTTGTCGGCCGTCGAACTCTCCGTGGGGTGGCTCTACGACGCCAGCCCTGTCCCCATTGGTAGGAAAACGGTTTGAGCGCGGTGGGAGGATCACTTGATTTGGGGACTCAGCTGGGCTGGCGCCGGGCCGATTTCTAGGACGACACGCGCGCAAGGTCGCGCGGTGTGTGCGCACCCCGTCGGATTCCCCCCGGTGGAGGGATCCGTGGATCCCCAAAAGGGGGCATGCCTGCGTGTCCCGCCACGCCGAGGTTGAACGTGGAACGTATTCCTTGCCGCCTGGAGGCCGCGAGGACCTCCCTCAACCAAAGGTGGCAATGAAATGAGATTCGTCACGAAGAAGCGGGTCACAGTTCTCGCAGTGCTGCTGATTGCCCTGATCGCGGCGATCGGTGGCTGGGCGTACTTCACGGCCAACGGCTCCGGTAGCGGCACCGCGACCGTCGGCACCAGCTCGAACCTCACCCTCCACGGCTCGACGGTCGGGACTCTGTACCCCGGCACGAACGTGTCGGTCAGCTTCACGGTGGACAACCCCTCCGCCGGCCATCAGCAGCTCGGCACCATCTGGCTCCAGTACGTGAAGGCCTGCACGGGCGCCGGCTCGTCGTGGGATCCGTCGCTGAACAGCGGCGCGGGCGGCTGCTCGAGCGGTGGCACCGAGCAGACCGGCTGCGAGTCGGTCGACCCCGGCAACGCTCCCGACGCCAACGCCAGCAACTTCTACATGGCTGACGTGACCGAGAACCAGGACATCGCCGGCAGCTCGAGCGGCGTGAGCGCCACGAACGGCGGCACGCTCAAGATGAACAACCTCAGCTCGTCCCAGGACAGCTGCAAGAACGCCGCCCTCTACCTCCAGCTGGCCACGAGGTAACAAGACGGCAGTCGCGGGGGCGCGCCTACGGGCAGCGCCTCCGCGGTTGGAGGTCCGATTGTCCGGTCGGCTTTCCACACGCGAACTCCTAGACGCCGTCTCGACGGCGTCTTTCGCGTTTCTCGAAATCGGCTGCTTCGGCGGCCGTCACGGGCATGGGCGTCCGAATCGGACGCGGACGCCTCTGCCCGGTTCCACCCAGGGGGGCGTGGAGTGAGGCGCACGCTCCTCCTCGGTCTACCGCTTGCTCTGTCTCTCTGCGTTGCCGCGGCGATCGCCTCCTTCTCGACGACCGCCTCCGGGCATGCGGCGGCGACACTCGGAACGCTGACCGCGTCTGCAGCGCCGGCCGCGACCCCGGGAGCGGGCACCGTGGCCGTGAGCTGGTCGAGCGTGTCGCCGCCGACGGGGAGCGATACCGTTACCTACTACGTCCAGCGGGACGGCGCGAACGCAGGAGGCAACTGCCCGACCAAAGCAGCGCCGTCCACGGTCACGAGCTGCACCGACTCGGGCCTCTCGGCCGGCACCTACCACTACACGGTGACTGCGGTCTGGCGGAGCTGGTCCGCCACGAGCAACTCGACGACGGTCACTGTCGCGTCGGGCGCGCTCGACCACTTCGCGCTCACGCCGACGACCACGACGCCCACGGCAGGCGCTGCCGACAACCTCACGATCACCGCCAAGGACATTGCCGGCAACACAGTCGCAGCCTACGGCGGTGACCAGACCGTGACCTTCGGCGGCGCGAGCACCATCGGCTCCAACCACCCGACGGTCACCTCCAAGACGGGAACTGCGGTCGCCTTCGGCACCGCCCAGACGATCAGCTTCACCAGCGGCGTCTCGAGTGTGTCCGGCTCCAACAACGGCGTGATGACCCTGTACGCGGCAGAGACAGCGACCGTGACGGTGAGCGACGGGACGCACAGCGGGAACGTCTCGGTGACGGTGGGGCCCGCAACAGCGGCGTCCTACGCGGTCTCGGCACCCGGCTCCGCGACCGCCGGCTCGGCATTCAGCGCGACGCTGACCGCGAAGGACGCCTACGGCAACACCGCCACGGGTTACACCGGCAGCCACACGGTCGACTTCTCCGGGCCGCACTCGTCGCCTGGCGGCACGAGCCCGAGCTATCCCGCCTCGGTCAGCTTCACGAGCGGCGCGGGCACCGCGAGCGTGACGCTGTTCGACGCCGAGACGACGACGCTCACTGCAGCCGACCACGTCACCCCGAGCATCACCGGCACGAGCAGCAGCATCGTCGTGGGGCCTGGCAGCGCCGCGAGCCTCTCCCTGTCGGCTGCCTCGACTACGCCGACCGCCGGCGCCGCGGACAACCTGACGATTACCGCCCAGGACACGTGGCTCAACACCGCGACCGGCTACACCGGCAGCAAGAGCCTGACTTTCAGCGGCGCCAACTCGATCGGCGCGAACAACCCGACGGTCACGAACAGCTCGGGAACGGCGATCGCCTTCGGCTCTACGACCGCGATCACTTTCGCGAGCGGCGTCGCGTCGGTCTCCGGCTCCGGCAACGGTGTGATGACCCTGTACAAGGCGGAGACCGCGAGCGTGGCGGTCAGCGACGGCACGCACACCGGCAACCTCTCGGTCACGGTAGGCGCGGCCGCGGCCGCCAACATCGCGGCGACGAGCGGCGGAGGCCAGTCCGCGACGGCGGGCAGCACATTCACGAATCCGCTCGTAGCGACCGTCACCGACAGCTATGGAAACCTCGAGTCCAATGTCTCGGTGACCTTCAGCGCGCCCGCGAGCGGAGCAAGCGCCACTTTCGCCTCGGGCGGAAGCTGCATCAGCAACCCGCAGACCTACAAGTGCGTCGCGACCACAAATGCAAGCGGAGTAGCCACCTCCTCGGCCTTCACCGCCGGCGCGGGTGCCGGCGCCTACATCATCAGCGCAACCGCGAGCGGTGGATCGAACCCGTCCGTCAACTACAGCGAGACCAACGTCGGCCTGCTCCACGTCAGTTCACTCACCACGGGCGCGACGAGCGGCGCTACGACCTGGACCGGATCCGTCACGGTCACGGTCACCAATTCCGCCGGCACGGCCATCACCGGCGTCGCGGTGGCCGGCACCTGGAGTCCAACCTCGGCTGCGTCTCCCGGCGGTTGCACCACCAACGCCTCCGGCCAGTGCACGATCACGCCGGCCGCTGCCTCCTTCCCGAGCGGCCAGCTCACCGAGACGTGGAAGATCTCCAACCTCAGCCTGAGCGGCTACTCGTACGCCTCGGCATCGAACGTCGAGAGCGCGATCACCCTCTCGCAGAACTGCGCCGCGGCGACGGTCTGCGAGACGAGCCTGACCAGTGCCACGACGTTCACCGACACGACAGCGGGAACGAATTCGAGCACCGCCTCGCTCTCGGCCGGCAATACGCCCCCCTCAGGCTCGACCGTCCTGATCCTGGTCGCCCGTAACGGGTCGCAGAGCGGCGATACGGTCGCCAGCGTCGGCGGGAGCGCGATCAGCAGCCCCACGCTGGTCACCTCTCTCACCAACAACCTGTCGACCAACGCCGGAGCCTTTACGAACCTGTGGGTCTACCGGGCGCAGGGGACAGGAACGACCACGGGCCCGGCGGTCACGGTCACCTTCGGCAAGAGCGACAACATCGCCACTCTCGTCCAGGTGATCGTCCTCTCCGGAGAGAACACGACGGCTCCGATCGTCCAGAGCAACAACGCGAACAAGTGCACGACCGGCTGCACGACGACCGCCACCGTCACGCTGCCCGGCGCGCTGACGTCCGGCAGCAAGGAGGTCGTCCTCGTCGGCGAGGCCGCCAACTCCGGCACCTCCATGTCCTCGGCCAACTGGGCCACGAAAATGTTCTGGGCCCGCGTCAGCGGCGGGACCGGCTGCAACTACGGCAGCTTCTTCGGCACCACCGTTGCGAGCGGCACCGTCACCCTCGGCACCGCCAGCCTCTGGGGCGCGATCGCGCTCGAAGTCGCCAGATCCACCTAGAGACCCGCGTAGCCCTGGCCGCAACAGGCAGGGTCTCGGGATGGGGCTCAGCTCCGGCACCGGACCGTTCGGCCACCGGCCCGCGGGCCAGTTCAACTTCACGCCCGATCCGCCGACGGGCTCCGTTCTCTACTTCGACCCGGTTCCGTACCGGCTGCGGGGCTTCTTCGCGGGAGAGACCGTCTTCGACACGCTCGGAGCGAAGCTCCTGTACGAGACCGCGCACCTGCCCGTTTACTACGTCCCCGAGGAAGACCTCCGACACGACCTGCTCGAGCCGAGCGACACGCACACGCGTTGCCCGCACAAGGGCGAGGCATCGTACCGCTCGCTCCGCGTAGGCAATCGCTTCGAGGAGGACGCGGTCTGGACCTACCTCGAGCCGATCGCGCCGGCCGCCTTCCTCGTCGGGCACGCGGCGTTCTACTGGGGGAAGCTCGACGAGTGGCTCGTGGAGGACGAGCAGGTACTCGGCCACCCACGCGACCCGTACTCCCGCATCGACACGTTCCGCACCTCACGGCCGGTGCGGGTCTCGGTCGACGGCGAGGTGGTCGCGGAGAGCACGCGGGCGGTCGCGCTGTTCGAGTCAGGCCTGCCGGCGCGCTTCTACCTGCCGCCCGAGGACGTGCGCATGGACCTGCTCGAGCGCTCCGAGACGAAGACGCGCTGCGCGTACAAAGGCGTCGCCACGTACTGGCACGTGCGCGTCGGAGACACGCTCCACGAGGACCTAGCCTGGACGTACGCCGCGCTCGAGCGCGACGGCGCCACGATCCGCGACCTGATCTGCTTCTTCAACGAGCGAGTCGATCTCGAGGTGGGCGGCGAAGCCCAGGAACGCCCGGTCACGCAGTGGTCGCACTAGCCGTAGGGCTGCGTCGTAGCTTCGAGCAGGCGCCAGCGACCGTGGAAACCGTTGCGCACAACGCTGATGAACAGACCGAGGCGTGAATCGGGCGGGCTGTCGACGCTCGGCGCGTACGCGATCACGTAGAGCTGGTTCAGGCGCGGGTCGCGGTGGTCGAACTTCGCCAGCGGCCACCGCTTCGACGCCACCAGGACCTGGTGGCCCCGGAGAGCGGCGACGAAGCCGCTGATCGCGTCGGCGGCCGTGGGAAATGACTGGCGTCTCAGGGTTCTCTTCGGGAGCACGCGCACCAGCCACCGGGCCGACGAGAGGAACCGGCCGCCGTGGTCGAGCCGAAGCCGCAACCGGTAGATCCCGTACAGCGGCGGGGCGGGCAGGAGGCCGCGCCAGCTGCCTTGGTGGGCTCGAAGCGCCCGCCAGGGATAGGGCGTCCACTTGTAGGCCAGCCCCGAGCGGTCGATCGCCCCGACGAGGCGCACCTCGACCGAGCGAGCCGCCGTCCCGCTCACCCGGATGGAGGCAGAGTGGTACAGGTCGATCGCGGGAGCCGCCACCACTACCCGCACCTGGGATTGGCCACCGGCGTTCGCCACTGTGGTCAAGACAGCCGCTCCAGCAATTGCGGCGGACCCCAGCAGGAGCTTTGTGCGCATTGCTACTCCTTTCGAGACTACGGGTAGCGTCGGTCGCGACGACCCTGGCCAAGGGCGCTGAGGAGCGGCTGAGGCTTTACTGAGAGCTGGACGCGGGGGCCGCCGCCTGCGTCCACGTGAAGCGCGTCATCGTCTGCGACGGTGCGAGGCCGCGAGCCTTGGAGCCGGCACGGACGAAGATGACCGGCGCCGGCGCCGCCTTCGCGACGGTGGTACGCACCGCCCCGATCCCGTCGGTGCGCCAACGCTCCGAAAGCCCGACCACCAGCACACGCGCGTCCGCCGCCGCCTCGATCACGCCGGTGTCTCCCGGCTGGATCAGCCGCGGCTCCGTGACGATCCCGACGATCTGCTGCACGAGCAGCGAAGCGCGGGCCAACAGCCTGCTCGCATCGCGCCGTCCGTGGGTCGGATCGGCCTCGGTGCCCAGCAGGCGCAGGGTCGTACCGAGCGACGAAGCCAGCCAGGCGGCGAGCTCGATCGCCGACCAGTCGTGCTCCGCCCCTCCGAACGGCACCACGACCGGGCCGTCGGCTTCTCCCGTTCCAGCGGTCAGAAGCCCGACGTCGCAGGGCGTTCGCTCGAGCAGGGATGCGAAAGGCTCGTCGAGCGAGCCGTCGCCCAGGAGCTCCTGCGGGGCCTCCGTGAGGACGAGGTCTGCCGCTTGCTCGCTCGCGAGCACCGCTGCCTCTGCGCCTGCCTCGGCTGCGGTGTAGGCGGCGACGCGGCAGGGGGTGCTCCGAGCGGCCAGCGCGTCGCGCTGCGCGGCGAGCGAAGCCGTGGCAGCAGCGAGCTCGCCGGAACCGGCCGTGAAACGCACGAGGATCAACTCGCGTCCCGATCCGGCGGCGAGAGCTTCGGCAATGGCGACCAGGTCAGGGAGCCGGCGGTCGTCTCCCACCAGGACGAGAATCGAGGGCAGGCCGGCGCTCGCGGGCTGGTCGCGTGCCAGCTCGGAGTCCTGCCGCAAGATCGCACGCTCGAGCTCGCGCAGAGACGGGGACGGCTCGATCCCGAGCTCGGTGTCGAATCTCTGCCGGGTCTGGCGATACACGTCGAGCGCGTCGGCCTGCCGCCCGACCCCGTAGAGGGCTCGCATGAGCGCGCCCACCAGGCCCTCGTGCAGAGGATGCGCACGGACCAGCGCTTCGAGCTCAGGAACGAGTTGGGCGTGGTGGCCGAGTGCGAGGTCGGCGTCGACGTGGCGCTGGAGCGCCGCAAGACGCGCCGCTTCGAGGCGCTGGGCCTCCGGCTGCGAGAGCGCGTCGTCCGCCAACTCGGCGAGCGCTTCGCCGCGCCAGAGCCCGAGCGCCTCGCCGAGGAGCTCGCTCGCCCGAGCGGGGTCCGCGCGTTCCGCCTCCTCGACCAGCTGCTCGAAGCGGAGCAGGTCGAGCTGTCCGGGGCCGAGCCGGATCAGGTAGCCGGGCTCCTGCGTCACGATCGGCGCGCCTTCTCCGAGCACCTTGCGCAGCTGGGAGACGTGGTACTGCAGCGCATTCGAAGCCGTCGTCGGAGGGTCGCCCGACCAGACCGCGTCGATCAGATGGTCGATCGAGACCGGCCGGTTCGGAGTCAACAGAAGAAGCGCGAGCAGGGTTCGCTGCTTCGCGCCGCCCAGCTGGACGGCGCGCCCTTCGTCGACGACCTCGAGCGGCCCCAGGATCCGGAACTCCATCGCTTGTCTCGGCGCCACTATGAACCTGTGCCGGGCCTCAGGGAAGCCTCAGTCGCGCCTCAGCAGCAGGCGTAGGCTCACACGGGAGGAGCATGGACACCTCCCCGCCCGTCGATATCGGCAGCGACTTTCTCGGGTACCGGATCGAGGAGCTGATCGGCCGCGGCGGGATGGGCGTGGTCTACCGCGCCTACGACCTGCGCCTGAAACGGCCGGTGGCACTCAAGCTCGTTGCGCCGTCGCTGGCCCGTGACGAGCGGTTCCGCGAGCGATTCGCCCGCGAGTCGGAGCTCGTGATGTCGCTCGAGCATCCGAACGTCGTCCCGATCTACGACGCCGGCGATGTGGACGGCCGCGTCTACCTCGCGATGCGGCTCGTGGACGGAAGCGATCTCGGGTCGGTGCTGAGGGCCGAGGCTCCGCTGGAGCCGGCGCGGGCAGTAGCGATCTGCGCGCAGATCGCCGCTGCGCTCGACGCCGCACACGCGAGCGGTCTCGTGCATCGAGACGTCAAGCCGTCCAACGTGCTGCTCGATGGCTCGGAGCACGTCTATCTGGCCGACTTCGGGCTCACGCGTCGGCTCGACGACCAGTGGACCGAGTCGGGGCTCGACCGCTCGATCGGCACTCCGGCCTACCTCGCGCCCGAGCAACTCGAAGCCGGGCCAGTCGACGGCCGCGCCGACGTCTACTCGCTCGGCTGCGTGCTCTACGAGTGCCTCACCGGCGAAGCCGTCTTCCCACGCGACTCGCGGCTCGCGGTCGCCTGGGCACACCTCGAGGACGAGCCGCCGACGCCAAGCGGTCGGCGAGCCGGGCTGCCGGAAGCGATCGACGCCGTCATCGGCAAGGCCCTGGCGAAGGAGCCGGAACAGCGCTACCCGACCTGCGCGGAACTGATCTCCGCCGCTCGCGAGGCACTGGGCCTCGGCACTGGGCGACCGCCCCGTCGGCGGCGAACTCTGCTTCTGGCTGGTGTCGCCCTGCTCGCAGTCGCAGCTGCAGCAGCGGTGGCCGCGACCTCCCTGGCTCGCGGGGCTCCCAAGAAGCTCCTCGCCGGCCCGGACAAGCTCGTGCGAATCGACCCGGCGACCAAGAAAGTCATAGCCCTCATCCCGGTGGGGCTGAATCCCGTCATGGCCGCCGGCAGCGGCCCTCGTGTCTGGGTCTACAGCGAGGGGAGCGGGACGATCTCCCAGGTCGACACGCAGACAAACAGCGTGGTCCAGAGGGAACCGGTCTCCTCTCTCCCACCCGCCGGGTGTTGCGGCATCAACTCCGGGCCTGTTCTGGCCGCAGACGCGTCAGGTGCCTGGTTCGTCACGGGCGGGCTGGTGAGCAAGCCGCTGCTCGTGCACGTTCCGGTGGGGCTCCGAGGGAGACGCGAGTATCCGCTCGAGGTCACGCCGACCGGCGTGGCGGTCGGCAGCGGGTCGGTGTGGGTCGTCGGCCATTCCCCGCGCTACGACGCAGTGCTGCGTATCGATCCGGTGGACGGGCGCGTTACGGCGACCAGGCGCTTCCCGGTCTCGGCGCGGATCGACTCGATCGCCTTCGGCTACGGCCACGTGTGGCTCGTGAGCTCGGTGAGGTCGGCGCTGTATCGGCTCGACCCGCAACTCACGCTGCCGCCCAGGCGAGTCCCGGTGGCAGATTCCCGCGCCACACGACCGGAGCTGGTCGGCGGCGTTGTCTGGGTCAGGGCCGCGAATGGAGAGACGATCTGGTACGACCCGTCCTCGCTGCTGAAGACCCACTGGGAGTTCGACGCACCGCCCAAGAGTCAGGAAAACGTCTGGGCATTCGACAATCAGTGGTGGTACGACTCCTCGAGCGGCCGCGTTTTCTGGCAGCACGGCGTGAACTACGCCGTCACCGGAATGGGGCGCCGCGGCACGCCAAAGCACGGGATACCCGTCACGCGTGCTTCGCCCAGCACGGGCGGACCGTGTCTCACGTCCATCACGACCGGCGGCGGCAGCGTCTGGGTGACCGCGGCCCCTCTGGTCGACCCCGGCAACAACTTCGTCTGTCGTCGCTAGTCGCCGGAACGTCGGCTCAGGGGCAGGTCCTGCTGTAAGCCCGCCCTGGCAAGTAGGCGCGCCATTCGGCGCGGGTGAAGTTGCGGTTGGCGATTCGGCACGCTTGGGCGCTCCACCGGGTTGGGTCGACGTTCCAGACGACGCCGGTCCCCGAGCCGAACACGGCGACCACGTCCTTACCGTCGGGGAAGAACGTTCCCCGGCCGCCGGTGGTTCCGCCGGGGATCGGGCCCCCGATCGGTTCGTCCGTCGGAAGGGCCCAGAGTCGTATGGTGCCGTCTTCACTGATAGTCATGAGCCGTGTGCCGCTCGGGTCGAACGAGAGAGACTCAACGCCAGTGCCGCGGCTGGTGAGCTGCTGGGGAAGTTGCCGGCCCGTGTCTGCTTCCCAAAAGGCGACGTCGCCGGAGTCGTTGCCGACCGCGATCGTCTTTCCGTCGGGAGAGAAGCGGAGCGTGTTGATCACCAACCCCGTGGGGGGCGTCGTATAGGCCACTTTGCGCTGCTGGACGTTCCAGACGGTGATCTGGCCGGAGAGCCCTGCTGCCGCGAGGAAGCGGCCGTCGCTGCTGAAGTCGAGGTCCTGAAGTGTGGAGAGTCCCTGGGTCTCGACGGTGTCGAGGATGCGGCCCGTTCGAAGGTCGTAGATGCGGATGAAACCGTCGCTGCCGGCGGCGGCGAGCGAGCGGTCGTCGGGAGAGAAGGCGATGGCGTTCGGTGTGGGGTTGTGGCGGTGTGGCCAGTGGAGGAGCTGTTCCACCGAGCGAGTCGACACGTTCCAGACGACGATCTTGGGTCCGTAGCCCGAGGCCGCGAGCAGGCGGCCATCGTGGCTGAAGGCCATGGACTGGATGTTGCCGGTGGGGCCCGAGAGCCGGCCGGCCACGGTCTCGTTGCCCGCCCGCCAGAGGGTGACCCGGCCGGGCCAAGGGGAGGTTGCGAACAGCGAGCTGTCCGGGCTGACGGCAGTCGCCAACGCCGGGCCCTGACCGCCCACATTCGGCGCGGAGAAGTGGAAGGGCCTGGCGAGCCTGCGCGTTCCACGGATGTCCCACGCGATCAGGCTCCCGTCGCCGCCGCCGGCGTAGAGGGTCGAGCCGTCGCGACTGAAGAAGGGGCCTTCGGCTCCAGCGGCGTGACCGGCATAGGTCGCTTCCAGCTTTCCTGTGGCCACGTCCCAGGTGGCGACGGTGCCGTTGGGATCACCGGCGGTCGAGGCGATGGTCGTGCCGTCGGGGTCGAAGGCGAGCGCAGTGATCGGTGTGCGGGTGTGTCCCCGCAGGGTCGTGGCCTTGCCCGTCGTCAGGTCGAGGAGGACGATGCCACCGCCCGTCTGGGCGAACGCCGCGAGCTCGCCGCTGGGGGAGACGGCGGCCAGTCCACCGAAATGCAGAGGACGACCGATGGGGTGCAGCGTGCGCGCGTCGAGCAGGACCGAGCTCCTTGGGCCGGTGGTGACCAGCAACTCGCGGCCCCTGTCGACGAAACCGATCAGATGGCCATGGGGAAGCGGGGCTGACTCGGTGCGTTCTGTCCCGTTGACCGGGTTCCGGTTCACGATCACCTCGGGCGGCGGCGTCTGCGAGCTGCCGGTGGTGATCTCGCCGGTGACGAGGGTTCTCCCGTTAGGTGAGAAGAGCACGTCGACAGTTGCCGGACGCTTCGATTGGACTTCGGCCAGCTGGTCGTGTGTCCGCGTGTCGATCAGGTACACCAGGGCGTAGTTGCCGGTGGTGCTTCCCACAGCGAGCGTGCGGCCGTCCGGATTGAAGGCGAGCGCCTGGTCGTCCCGAGCGATGTCGCCGTAGTCCGTGAGCTGGTTTCCCACGTTGGAGGTCGGCCCGACGCGCCGCAGGTCGCGGGCACGCAGAAACACGACCGTGCCACCGTCGGTCCGGTAGGCGAGGAGGCGACCATTCGGGCTGATCGCGTCGTCGAGGATGTTCGCACCGGGGCTGCTCGCGACCCCGACGGCGCTCGGGGAGCGCAGCAGCACATTGAGCAGGTTGCTCGTGGTCGCGGTCGAGTTGTCGAGGTTCACGCCCTCGCGAGCCAGGAGCATCGAGGTGTCGAGGCTCGGCTCGACCAGCGCCCGCACGCCGAGTCGCTGCGCGTCGGCCGCGTCCGCGCGCTCATGGGCGTTCGCGTCCTCGACGAACGCGATCGCTCCGACGGCGGCGGCCACAACGAGCAGCGCCAGCGCGACTGCGAGCAGGCCGCGCCGCCGCCGGCTCAGCCGCCGCTGCCGCTGCTTCTCGCGCACGGAGGCACTCTGGCTCTCTCGCAGAAACTCGCCCTCGAGCGGGGTCAAACCTGCGTTCGAGGTCTCGGCATCTGCCCATTCGAGGGCGGTCGCCAGCCTCGCGCCGCGGTAGAGATCGCTGCTCTCGCGGTCTGCGGCGACCCAGGCGGCGGTTGCCTGCGTGAGGTGCCGCTGCTGGCGCCGGCGATCCGCCTCCTCGTCCAGCCACACCGCCAGCCTCGGCCATTGCTGCAGGAGCGCGTCGTGGACGAGCTCGACAGTGGCCGCGTCCGCGACGAGGAGTCGCCGCTCGACGAGCGTCGTGAGGACATGCTCGGTGTTCTCGTCTTGCAGCCCGAGGTCGTCGCGGTTGACGCGACGGCGCGTCAGCGGCTCGCCGTCGCCGCCGGCCACCAGTCGCAGCACGATTCGCTGTGCCACCTGTTGCTCGCTCTCCGTGAACGAGTGCAGCGCCGCCTCGGCATGTCGGCCGACTGCGCCGCGGATGCCGCCGCTGCGCTCGTATGCCGCGAGCGTCAGCGACGAGCCGGACCGATCGCGCCAAAGGTCGACGAGCGCGGCAGACAGCAGTGGCAGGCCCCCCGACTCGCCGACGACGTCGTGCACGAGAGCATCGACGAGCGGCGGCTCGACCGTGAGGCCGGCGCGCTCCGCGGGCGTCTCGATTGCACGCCGCAGCTCGCTTGCGGACATCGGCCCGACCAGGGCCTGATTGGCTGCGACCAGGTCGGAGAGTTCCGGGTACGCGGCGAGCCGATCGACGAAATCGCCGCGCATCGCAAGCAGGATCACCGCGCGCCGCTCTGCGTCCCACGCCGCCTCGACCAGCGAGGTGAAGAACGCTGTTCGCTCGTCCTCGTCGACCCCGGCTCCGAAAGCTTCCTCCAGCTGGTCGACGGCGATCACCATGCGCTCGCCCGGTGCCAGACGTTCCAAGGCAGCGGTCAGGTCGCCGTCGGCAGCGCGGCCGAGCTCGGCGGCCGGATGCGCACCCGGCCTGACCAGCAGCCTAGGTCCGTCCAGGGGTGGCAGCAGCCCGGCTCGGAGCAGCGACGATTTGCCGCTCCCGGACGGCCCGGTCAACAGCAGCAACGAGGATCCGTCCAGACGGGCCAGCAGCTCGTCCACCAGGCGCTCACGCCCGAAGAAGAGCTCCGCATCGCCCGGCTCGAACGGAGCGAGGCCCTTGAAGGGACAGCCGATCCCCTCCAGCGGCGGACGATCCTGCTCGATCCGATCCACCGCCGGCGGTCGTAGGGCCGGATCCTGGACGAGGATCGCCCGCTCCAGCTCCTGCAGCTCGACGCCGGGCACCAGACCGAGCTCGTCGTCGAAGAGCGTGCGCGTCCGCTGGTACACCTCGAGGCCTTCCGCCTGGCGTCCACTGCGATACAGCGCCAGCATCAGCTGCGCTCGAAAACGCTCCCGATATGGGTGCTCGCCACACAGCGCCTCGAGCTCGCCGACCAGCTCCCGCTGCTTCCCGAGAGCGAGCTCGGCCTCGATCCGCTCCTCGACCGCTGCGAGCCGTAGCTCCTCCAGTCGCTCGATCTCGATCCGCACGAGCCCCTCGAGGTCGAGGTCCGCCAGGGCCCGGCCACTCCAGAGCGCCTCAGCCGCGCGGAGCGAGGTCGCCGCCGACGAGGGATCGGCGGCCGCGAGCGCCTCCCGCCCGTCGACCACCAGCCGCTCGAACTGCTCCAGGTCGAGCTCTCCCGGCTCGACCCGGAGCAGATAGCCCGGCGGGCGCGCCACCAGCCGTGGCGGCTCTGCTCCCGCGGTAGCCAGCACCTTCCGCAACCGCGACACCTGATTCCGCAGCGCGTGGTCGGCCGAGTCGGGGCTCAGCTCGAAGAACAGCTCCGCCAGGAGGGACTCTCTCGGGACGATCCGATTCGCGCTCAGCAGCAGGAGCGCCAGCAGTGCCCGCTGCTTCGGGCCGCCAACCTGCAGCGGTTCCCTATCAGCGAACGCAGCCAGCGGGCCGAGAACCCGAAACCGCAAGCGGCCGCTCGACATGTCCGGGGCAGTTTCCTCCTGTCAGCGCCCGAATACCACCCCCTGGGACACGCCTGGGACAAGCTTGGGACAGCTGCCCCGCACGATCCCAGCATGCTCTACACGGCGAAGTGCTACTGGCCCGGCGTCACCGAGGACGGCCTTCGGGATGCTGCCGACCGGGCGCACCAACAGAACAAGGCTGACGATCGCGCGGTTTTCCGCGGCCTTCTCTACCTGCAGGGCGACGACACCGCTCTGTCGCTATTCGAGGCCGACTCAGCTGCCTCCGTCAAGCAGGTGAGCGAAAGCGTCGGCATGCCGTGTGAGCGGGTAATCGCGACCGTCTGGGTCGCACCCGACCTCAGAGGAGGAAGCAGATGTTCAAGCGACTGATCATCGTCGCCACCACCGCCGCGACGCTCGCCCTCGCCGGCGGAGCAGCGGGGATCGCGAGTGCCGATCCCATTCCCTCCGTCGACTTCGGCAACTGCGCGTTCGGGCCCGGCGGCGCGAACGTTCAGGCCGGAACGGCGTTCACCGTCACAGACACCGGAGCCAGCGCAACCGGGAACTACGGCACTGCGCTCCACGCTTGGAAGACGGCGACGGTGAGCGCGACGATCACCTATGGCGACGGGACTACCACGACGATGTCGTTGGCTCCCTCGTTTCCGCAGTTCGTCGGAGACCCGTACTTCGCTTGGCTGTCGTTCGTACCGGACATCGGCCCGCTCGGCCCGCTCGCTTCGGGCAACAGCGTGCTCGTGACACTCGACTACACGAACACAGTCTCCGGCGAAGTCGTATTTCCAGGACAGAAGGGCCCAGCACCGCACTTCGGCCCCTTCCACTTCGGCCCCGGCACCGACGAAGAGTCGTGCGTGATCACGGCGAGCTGACCCTTTGTCCGCAAGTGACCTCACAGAGCCCGATGCCCCGCCTGAGCAGCGGCGGGGCATCAGGTCTTCAACAACTCCACGAGGAGAAGCATGTTTAAGCCGCGCAAATTTCGACCGCTGACAGCGAGGGCCAGAGTCCTTTCCACTGTTGGCCTTCTGGCCCTGATCGCGGTCTCGTCCGCTCTCGCCGGGTCGGGCTCGTCGGGCACGGCACCCAGGGTTCCGTGGGGGGTGCCGACAATTCCGACGGGCTTCAACCCCAGTTTGGAGGCCGTGAACGAATCGACGCACACGCTCTACGTCTACGAAGGCCCCGACGGCAACCACCAGATCTCGGTGGTCGACTCACGTCGGTGCAACGCGCAGAACCCGTCTCATTGCCAGGCCATTGCGACAATCAATGTCCAGGGGGGTGGTGGCCCCGTCCTCGACCCGGCCACCAACACGCTCTACGTCTTCACAGGTCAGGGTGTCGAGGTCGTCGATGGGTCGACCTGCGACGCGATCGACACATCCGGCTGCGACCAGACGCCGCTTACAGTGAACCTCCCCGGCGATCCCGGCAGTGGGGCGCTCGACCGAGCAACCCACACGCTCTACGTGGGGGACGGCAACGAGGGTCCGGTCTTGCTCATCGACACGGCGTCTTGCAACGCGAGGGACACCAGTGGATGCGGACAGGCCCCCCTGCAGACAGCTACCGACGGTGACTCGATCGCAATCGACCACGCGAACCACAGCGTCTACGTCTCGGATTTCAACGACCAGCTGGTCCACGTGTTCGACGGTGCCACGTGCAACGCGACAGACACCTCCGGCTGTGGTCAGACACCGGCGACTGTCTCGCTTCCCGCTTCGCCGGATCAGGCACCTGCAGTCGACGAGGCGAACGGGACCGTCTACGTGCCTATCGGCTTTTACGAGCAGAACCACGCTGGGGCAGTCGCGCTCGTGAACGGCGTTACCTGCAACGGAACGGTCAGCTCCGGCTGCGCGACGACGCCCCTCGTCCAGGCGGGGATCGTCGGCCCACAGAACGCCATCGTCGAGCCGGCCACGAACACGGTCTACGTCGCGAACGAGGGGGCGAGCTCGATCTCGGTCCTCGACGGCGCCACCTGCAACGCGCACACGCCGAACCTCTGTCCGACTCACGCACCTGCGCTGGCGGCCGGCTTCGATCCGGGGGACATCCAGCTCGACCCGCGGACGCAAACCATCTACGAGTCGAGTCAGGCGTTGAACGACGTCTGGGTGCTGAACGCGGCGACCTGTAACGCGATCAAGACCGTGGGCTGCACCCGCTTCGCCCCGACGACGAGAACCGACGACGGGCCGAGTGGCGTCGTGGCCGATCCCGCGATGCACACGGTGTACGCGAACGACCGCGAGGCGAACAGGATCTCGGTCATCGACACGAGCATCTGCAACGCGCACAACACCTCGGGCTGCGGCACCGCGTGGCCGGAGATCACCGTCGGCGACTCGCCGCACGCCAGCGCGCTCAACCCGCTCACCCACACGCTCTACGTCAACAACCGCGACGACAACACGCTCTCCGTCATCGACACGGCCACCTGTAACGCGACCGTGACCACCGGGTGCGGGAACGTCCCGCCGACGACGGCAGTCGGCGGAACCCCACAACAGGAAGCGGTCAACGAGGCGACCGACACGATCTACGTCGCCAACAGCGACGACGGCACCGTCTCCGTCATCAACGGCGCCGTCTGCAACGCCGGCGACACGTCGGGCTGCGGCCAGACCTGGCCGACCGTCACTGTGGGCGACAACCCCACGGCGATCGGCTTCGACCCGCGCACCGACACGATCTACGTCGCCAACTCGGACGACGACACCGTCTCCGTGATCGACGGCTCGACCTGCAACGCCGGCGACACGAGCGGTTGCGGCCAGACCGCAGCCACGATCGCCGTTGTCTCGGATCCGATCGCCGTCGGAATCGATCCCAACACGGACACGATCTTCGCCGGAAGCCGCAACGACGGCACCGTCTCGGTGATCGACGGCTCGACCTGCAACGGCAAGAACAGCTCCGGTTGCGGGCAGACCCCGTTCACGCTCGGCGTCGGCACTCCGAACTGGGAGCGCTCGGAGGGCCGCTTGATCACGTACGACCCGACGACACAGCAACTGTTCGTCCCCGTGATCGGTGACTCCGACATGGCCGTGATCGACGGGAACACCTGCCGTGGCAGCAATCCGGGCGGCTGCTCTGTGAAGATCGTGCCCCTCAGGATGGGCGGCTTCGGGACCTTCGCCGCCGTCGACCCCTCGTCGAACACGGTCTACCTCGGGAACAACGACGACGGAACCTTCTCGATGTTCCCGGACCGCAAGTGGTGAGCAACTCGACTGGGTAACGAAACGGAGTGGGCCACGCTCCTCGCGGACGTGGCCCACTCCGCGCCTTCAGTGCCCCCGGCATGAATCGAACATGCGCACGCGGTTTAGGAAACCGCTGCTCTATCCACTGAGCTACGGGGGCTTTTGGCTTGGTTGAGCCATTCTGCCCGACGGCGGAGAAGGGGAGAGCGCCGGAGCGCTCTCCCCTTCTTGCGGCAACCGTCTAGCCGCAGTAGGTCGCGACCAACGTCCCCGTTCCGGGGTGGCCCGGGTTCGAGTCGTACCCGGGGTTGGTCTTGATCACCACGATCTTCGTCACGTTGCCCAAGAGCACGTTCCCCTGCTTGCTCACGGACGAGGAGACGACCACGCCCATGTAGCTCGGGATGCCTGCGGCCACGATCGGCGGCGGGCTGTTTCCGCCCGTCGTCGTCCACGTGCCACCGCACGCCGGCGGCGCCGACGGCGTCAGGTTGTTGGCGTAGCCCTTCATCGCCGTGGGTGCCGGGCCGCCGCTGAGGCTGTTCAGGATCGGCCACTCCGAGCCCCACCAGGTCAGGGGCGTGGTCGGTCCTGCGGCAGCAACGCTCAGGTCGCCGAGCACGAAGTCGCCGGTCGCCGGGAACGCGAAGACGACCGCGGTCGACGCCCCGGACGACGGCAGGTAGTACGTATCGCCTGCGAACGACGCGGTGAGCGGGATCGACGTTCCGAGCGGCGCGGTCACTGGCCCGACCGTGCACTGCGCGTTGCCGGCAGCGTCGACCGTCGCCGGGCAGGTCTGGGCGCCGATCGCGAGCGTCACCGTCTGGCCGCTCGGCACCGGCGCGGTCGTGCCGTCCTCGAGCAGCTGCGCGGTCAGGGTCACGGGGAAGCCCTGCGCGACGACGGTCGGCCCGGTGTAGGCCGTCGTCGTCTCTTCCCGCGTCACCGTGATCTGCACCGTGCCGGTCGTGGGCACCAGGTGGTGGCCGTCGTCGGCCGCGAACGTCGCGGTGTAGACGCCCGGCGTCGCCGTGATCGTCCCGGAGACCGTGCCCGTGCGGTCGCCGTTGTCGGTGAAGTGGAGGCCCGCCGGGAGCCCGCTCGCAGTGAGCGTTTCCGTGTCGCCCGAGTCAGGGTCGCTCGCAGAGATGCCGAACGACAGCGCGTCGTGGTAGTCCTGGCTCTGGGCGCCCGGGAGGTTCAGGGTCGGTGGGGTGTTCACCACGGTCGTCGTCGCATCGCCGCTCAGGAGCGTCGGCGCGGCCGTGGCCGTCGAGTCGTCGAAGCCGAAGGTCACGTTCTCGGTGAGCACCGTCCCGGCGAGGAGCGGCCCTCCGCTCACCGTTCCCGTGAAGTTGGCCGACGCGGACTGGTGCGGCGCGAGGTCGCCGAGCGACGACGACGCCGGGCCCGAGACGCCGGACGGGAAGTTGTGAGTGGCGGAGACCGAGAACGCGTCGTCCTGATTCGACGGGTTGTGGAACGACACGTGGTAGTGCAGGAGGTCGCCGTTGTTTCCCTGGATGGTCGACTCCGTGACGGTGTTCGTCACGTCACCGAGCCCCGGCGCGGGCACCTCCACGTGCGAGCCGGTCGTCGTGTAGCTCGCCGCGCAGCCGTTGCCGGCGGACGTCGCGAGAGCCGCGGCGTTCGACCACTCACGCTGGATGCGGAAGAAGTCTCCGAACCCCGAGCCGAGGAAGTTGTTCGTCGTCGTGGAGGACGAGTTGGCGACACCCATGTTGCGGTTGCACTTGTCGCCGTTCTCGCCCGCGCCCCCGCTCGAGTCCTGCCAGGCGTTCAGCCGCGGATCGGTGATCGCCTCCATCATCTCGTGCTCCACCGAGCTGAGAGTCGTGTCGGCCTGGCTGTCGCCGGTGACGTTCGAGTTCCCACACCCTCCACTCGTGTGTACGCCGAGGTTCACCGGGATGTCGGCCCAAACGAAGTCGTTGGCCGGCGTGTCCGATCCGTTCTTCCAGCCGTAGGTGTGGTACGCGCAGTATTTGTTCGTGTTGCAGCTCGTCAACGCGTCATTGCAGTCGACGACGTTGTCCGGCAGGAAGATGAAGTACATGTCGCTGAGCCCGTAGTTCCAGCCCTGCGCGTTGATGTCGTTGAAGACCTCGTTGTTGAGGTCGGTCTGCGTGACGGCGTTGGTGACGTCGGCGCCCGAGTGCGGGAACGCCGTTGTGTCGACGAGCGAGGCGACGTAGGTGGACGTGTCCGACGGCGTCCCGTTGTTGCCGGGGTACTGCGTCGTCGTGTTGAGGATCTGCGAGCCGCCGACGTCCTGGAAGTACTTCTGCATCTGCGCCTCGTAGGCGGCGTCACCGCCCGAGTCGTTGTAGTGGAACCCGGCCGGCAACCAGAAGATCAGGTGCGTATTGGTCGTCGGCATGATCTCGCCGTTCCCCGGGTTCTGCAGCAGATCGCCGGGATCGATGAGCGGCCCGTCCGGGTGGACGAGCAGCCTGTGGCGGATCAGAGCCTTGTTCCACGTGCCGAAGTGCCCGTGGCGGCCGTACCAATGCGCCGGCCCCATGCCCGGATGCGCCAGCGTTTTCGAGGCCGTGATCAGCCTCTCGTGCGGTGTGCCCGCGCTCGCGCTCGACGTCAGCGCGACCACGATGAGTGCGAGGACGGCCAGGGCGGCCAGCCCTCGAAGAGCAAGCTTCACGCGCATTTTTAGAGCTCCCCTCTGTAACGACCAGTCACAAAGGCGCGCGCCGCATCAGGCCCCGCGACGATGACGAAGCGACCCCGTCTGCGCGGAGACCTCCTCTCGTCGGATTACCTCGGTTGCTTCGATCGTCGGCGGGGTTCGGCTTCCTGTCAACCCCAGCCGTGTGAAAATGCGGTGTATGAGCGACGCGACCGCAATCGCCGACCTGCTGCACGAGGCCGCCGAGACGCATCACATCGTCTACCGGATCGTGGACGGCGATGATCCCGACTGGGCCTCGTGGTATGCCGACTGGCTGCTCACGCTGTCGGAGCTGCCGCAGCTCCTCGGCGCGGCTCCCGTCCGCAGCCACCTCGTGTCGGAGCTCGTCGCGCTCGACCGCGAGTACAACGTCGAGCCTCGCGAGCAGCGCTGGGAGGACTGGTACGCCGAGCGGCTGGTCGAGCGCTTCGGCGCCGCCTAGCTGTCTGCTCCGACTTGCTCCGCCGCCCACCGGCTAAGCGTCTCGTCGGCCGCGTTCGTCCCGAACAGATCCTCACCGTGCTCGGCGACGTAGACCGGGCCCCGTAGCCGGATCCCGAGCGCCTCGTCGAGCGAGAATCGCCCCGGGGCCGGTGTCTCCGAGCGCAGCGGGCACCGTGAGGATCACCGCCGGATACTCGATCCCGCCGTCCGTCACCCGAAGGCCGTGCTGCGCGTGCACGTGCCGGATCGCGTTCGCCATGACTCCGGTCAGGTAGCCACCGAGCGTCGCTCGCAGCACCAGCTTTCCGACTCCCATGAGCCTCCCCGCTACCCCGAAGGAGCGAAGGAAAACTAGAGTCCCGCTCGATGAGCGACTTCAGCCTCGAGGCGCTGCTCGACTCGCGGCGCGGGGAGGATCTCGACCTCTGGGCCCGGACGATCAACCCGCAGTTCGTGCGAGTGCTGCGGACGATCGGCTTCGACCGGACGTGGGCGCGCTCGGAGGGCGCGTACCTCTACGACTCCGACGGGACGCGCTACCTCGACTTGCTCGGCGGCTTCGGCATGTACGGCGTCGGCCGGAACAACCCGCGAATCCGCGCCGCGCTCGTCGAGGCGCTCGAGCTCGAGACGCCTGGCATGCTCGCGATGGGGACGACGCTCCTGCCCGGCCTGCTCGCCGAGCAGCTGGTCGGCCTCGCCGGCGGCCGCATCGGGCGCTGCCTGTTCACGAGCTCCGGAGGCGAGGCGGTCGAGTCGGCGATCAAGCTCGGACGCACCGCGACCGGGCGCACACGCGTGATCTACGCCGACCACGCCTTCCACGGCCTGACCCTCGGCGCTCTTTCGGCCAACGGCGGCCACGAGTTCACAGCGCGCTTCCAGCCGCTCCTGCCGGACTTCGATCAGGTTCCGTTCGGCGATCTCGAGGCGCTCGAGGAGCAGCTGCGGCGCGAGGACGTCGCGCTCTTCCTAGTCGAGCCCGTGCAGGGCAAGGGCATCAACATCGCGCCGGACGGCTACCTCGCGGGCGCGCAGGAGCTGTGCCGCCGCTACGGGACGCTCTTCGCCGTCGACGAGGTGATGAACGGGCTCGGCCGCACGGGCCGGATGTTCGCGTTCCAGCACTGGGGTCTCGAGCCGGATCTCGTGACGCTGGCGAAGACGCTCTCCGGCGGCTACGTCCCCTCGGGCGCGCTGCTCATGACCAGCTCGGTGCACGAGGCGGTCTTCGATTCGATGCCGCACGCAATGTCGCACGGCTCGACCTTCGCGCCGAACGAGCTCGCAATGGCGGCCGGCCTTGCGACCTTGCACGAGCTGCGCGAGCGGCGCCTCGTGGAAGAGAGCGCCCGGCTCGGTGAACGGCTGCTCGAGCTGACGCGGCCGCTTGTGGACGAGTTCGAGGTCGTGCGTGAAGTGCGCGGGCTTGGCCTCGCGTGGGCAATCGAGTTTGCGGAGCCGCCGGGTGGCAGCACGACGTACCGGATGATCGAGCGCGCGCAGCGCGGGCTCTTCGCGCAGCTCGTTCTCGTCCCGCTCTTCACGAAACGACACATCCTGGCCCAGGTCGCCGGCCACGACATGGCGGTGATCCGGATCCTGCCGCCGCTCGTCCTGACCGACGCAGACGTCGAGGAGTTCGTGGACGCGCTGCGCACGACGATCAAGGGCGCGCAACGGATGCCGTCGCTTTCGCTCACGAAGTTCGCGCTGACGGCCGCGAGCGCGGGGATCCGCCGCTAGCCGCGCTCGACCGGCAGTCCGCGCTTCGACCACTCGCTCCACGAGCCCGGGTAGAGACGGCCTTCGCGGCCGGCCAGCCAGGCGCGGTGGAGGGTGACGCAGGCCGTAACGCCCGAACCGCAGTAGGCGACGAGCTCGCCGTCGGGGAGCTCGGGCAGCGGCTCGTTCCACGGAGCGTTCGCGGCGCCGGGGATCCGGCCGGGCGGGTCGTCGATCTCGTTCGGCTCGCCGCGCCAGCGGTTTGCGGTGCGCGCGTCGACGAGCGCGAGCGACGGGTCGGCGAGGCGGCGGGAGATCTCGTCCGCGGCGATCGTGTCGTCGCTCCGCCTGTGTGGGGCGAAGCCGAGCGGCGTGATCTCCTCCTCGCCGGCGCGAAGCGCGCCTCCCCACGCTTCGATCCCGCCGAGCAGGACGGCGCAGTCGTCGTGGCCGAAGTGGCGCAGCAGCCACCAGAGCCGTTCCGGCCCGCCGCCGCTGCCGTAGGCGACGATGTAGAAACCCGCGCCGATCCCTGCGCTGCTCGCGGCCGCCGTGAACTTCTCGCTGGAGGGCAGCGGGTGGCGGCCGGCGTCCGGGATGGAGAGATCCGAGAGGTCGGCGTCGACGTCCAGATAGGAGGCGCCGGGGATGTGCCCGGCGAGATAGAGCTCGCGTCCGCGCTCGGGGTTCCCGAGCTCCCACCGGCAGTCGACGAACTGACACCTCACGTGCCGACCAGCGTAGAGCGGCGCTCTAGCAGGACGACGTCCCGCCAGACGCCGTGCAGCTCGCCGAGTCGCTCGCGCACGCCCACCTCACGGAAACCGCATGCCTTATGGAGCCGGAGCGACGGGTCATTCTCCGGGAACACGCCCGCGTTCAACGTCCAGAAACCGGCCTGCTCCGAGCGCTCGACGA
>DATFSG010000277.1:0-3058 GCA_035262765.1 Gaiellaceae bacterium
GGTCCCGCGACCTGTCCAGGCCTTCGTCGCGAGGACGATGAGGACGACGAGAACGAGCGCCACGAGCGTGATGTCCGCCGGCGCGTTGCGCACCCGGTCGAGCACGTGCGTCGCGCGCTGGCCGACCGCGCTCGAGAAGACGAGGAAGCCGACCGCGACGGCCGTGATCGAGGCGATCAGAACCGCGCCGGCGGCGATGTCCTTCGCGAGCTTCGCGTTCGGGTCGAACGACGTGGTCGAGACGTCGATCACACCCTCGATCGCCGTGTTCAGCATCTCGGCGACGAGCACGAACGCGATCGCGAGGACGAGGGCGATCAGCTGGATCCGGGTCACGCCGACCGCGATCGCGGCGGCGAAGACGAGCACGGCGGCCAGGAAGTGGATGCGGAGGTTCCGCTGCGTGCGGAGGACGTGGATGATCCCCTCGAACGCGTAGTTGAAGCTGTCGATCAGCGACGGTGCGCGGCCCGGAGCCGGCGGCGGCGGGCGGCGGGCCGGCCGTTCGCGCTGCTGCTCCTCCTCTGGCCCGCGAGGCAGCGGCGTGACGCTCATGCGGCGTACACCGCCTCGCGCGCCTCCATCTCGGCGCCGTGGTCGTAGCCGACGAGGTGGAGCAGCGCGTGCACGAGCGGCCCCCGCCATTCGTCCCCGACCACGTCGGGACAGACGACGACGTCGCCGAGCTGGCGCGGCATGCCGTCGGGCAGCGCGCCGAGGCCGTCGATCGGGAAAGCGAGCGCATCGGTCGCCTCGTCGATGCCGAGGTGCTCGCGCTTCAGCGCACGGCTCTCGTCCGGGCCGACGAAAGCGAGCCCGAGCTCGCCCGCCCCGACGCCTTCGCCCGCGAGCACCGACTGCGCAAGCTCGACCGCGGCCGCTTCGTCCACGTCTTTACCCGAGCGGTTGTCGACTTCGACGTCGATCACCGGCTCCGCTGGGTTCCCGTCTGCTCGGCGTGCGCCTTGTACGCCTCGACGATCCGCTGCACCAGCTTGTGCCGGACGACGTCCTGGTGGCTGAACTCGACGAACGCGATCCCGTCAACGGTCGAGAGGATGTCGCGCACCTGGATCAAGCCGGAGGCCTGTTCCCGCGGCAGGTCGACCTGGGTCACGTCGCCGGTCACGACCATCCGCGAGCCGAAGCCGAGCCGGGTGAGGAACATCTGCATCTGCTCGGGCGACGTGTTCTGCGCCTCGTCGAGGATCACGAAGCTGTCGTTGAGCGTACGGCCGCGCATGAACGCGAGCGGCGCCACCTCGATCGTGCCGCGCTCCATGTAGGCGTTGAGCTTCTCCGGATCCATCGTGTCGTAGAGCGCATCGAAGAGCGGCCGCATGTACGGATCGACCTTGGCGAGCACGTCGCCCGGCAGGAAGCCGAGCCGCTCCCCCGCCTCGACCGCGGGACGGGTGAGGATGATCCGGCCCACCTGCCGCTCCGAGAGCGCGGCCACCGCGAGCGCGATCGCCAGGTACGTCTTGCCCGTTCCGGCGGGGCCGATGCCGAAGGTGACGGTGCAGTCGCGGATCGCGTCGACGTAGCGCTTCTGCGTCACGGTCTTCGGCGTGATCTTCTTGCCGCGGTGCGACCAGACGACGTCGGAGAAGATCTCGTGGACATCGTCGGCCTGGTCGATCGCGCCGATGATGGCGTCGACGGTGCCGGCTCCGACCTCCTGGCCGCCCTCCACGAGCTCGACGAGCTCCTCGACGACCGCCTGCGCCTCGGCGACCTTGACGTCGTCGCCCGCGAGCGTGAGCCGGTTGCCGCGCAGGTTGACGGTGCAGCCGAGCCGGTCGCGGAGCGCGTTCAGCACTCCGTCGCCGATGCCTGCAAGCTCTGCTGCTACCTCGTTCGGGACGTCGAGAACCGTTTGCACAGACGGCAGTGTAGGGGGCGCTACGGCGCTTTCCTGCGGGCATTGCGCCCTTTGGGAGGGTTGGTTGCGTCGGTCACGAACATGACTCCGTCGGCTCCATACGCTAGGCTCCGGCACTTCGGGTTCCCTTTGCAACGCCGTTCCTATGCGACGTTACGGTTTCCTCCTCCTTTGCACGCTCGCCCTCGCCGCCCTGACGGCCGCTGTGGCTGCGACTGTGGCACGCGCCCACTCGACGCCGCAGATCCGCGCTGAACAGGCGCATGCGCGCACGGTCATGGCCGAAGTAGGCGTGATCGGCAAGCGGCTCCAGGTGGCTCAGGACGAGTGGGGCAAGGCAAAAGAGCAGCTTGCACTCGTTAACGGGAGACTCCGGAAGAACGAGTACCGGCTCCACGTCGCGCGCGGGAACTTCAAGGCCGCGCAGAAGCGGCTGGCGACGCGTCTCTACGCGGTCTACGTGAACGGGTCGCCGAGCACGATCGAGATGCTCGCCGGGGCGCACAGCCTCTCGCAGATCCTCGACCGTGCCGAGTCGGCGCAGGCGGTCTCGAACGAGGACTCGGCGCTGGGCAAGCAGGCGCTGGCCTTCAAGCAGTCCGTGCAGCGCCGCGAGGACCAGCTGAAGAAGCTGAAGCAGCGGCGAGAGCGCGTGGTCGCGGCGAGAGAGGCGGCAAAGCAAAGGGCCGCGTCGGAGCTCGCGCAGGAGAGGCACCTCCTCGCTTCGATCCACACGACGATCTCGCACCTCCAGGCGCAGGAGCAGGCACGCGAGCGGGCCGCGAGGGCCGCAGCACTGGCCCGCCTGAGGGCCGAGGAAGCGGCGCGGCGGGCGGCAGCGCGTGCCGCCGCAGCGCAGGCGCGGCAAGCGCCGGCCCCGACGCAGATCGTCCCGCCGCCGCCGGTGAACGTGCCGACCGGAAATCCTGGCGCAGGCCATCCCGAAGCTGCGTCGATCGCCCTCCACTATCTCGGCGTCCCGTACGTCTGGGGCGGCGCGAGCCCATCCGGCTTCGACTGCTCCGGGCTCGTGATGTACGTCTACGCCCAGCTCGGGATCTCGCTCCCGCACTACACCGTGGCCCAGTGGAACGCGACGGATCCGATCTCGTCGCCGGCGCCGGGCGATCTCGTCTTCTTCAACGGCCTCGGCCACGTCGGGATCTACATCGG
>DATFSG010000278.1:0-2128 GCA_035262765.1 Gaiellaceae bacterium
CGACGGGTCGACGCTCCGACTGAGAGCGCCCGTTGCGGAGGATGCCGACGCGCTGCTCGAGTTCTTCGCCGGCCTGTCCGACCACAGCCGCTATCTCCGCTTCCACGGCTTTCCGGCGCTCGGGCCGAAGCTCGTCGAGCCGGTGCTCGAGCCGGACTGGCAGGAGCGGGGCGCCCTGCTCGGTTCGCTCGACGGCCGCATGGTGGCGGTCGCGAACTGGGTCCGGCTGCGCGACCCGCGCGTTGCGGAGGTCGCCTTCGCGGTCGGCGACGAGTTCCAGCGGCGCGGAATCGGGATGCGCCTGCTGGAGCAGCTCGCCGTCAGAGCAGGCGGCGCCGGAATCGAGGAGTTCGTGGCTGAGGTCCTGGCCGAGAACGACACGATGCTCCGCGTCTTCCGCAACGCCGGCTTCGAGGTTGCGCGCGCCGGCGAAGGCGGCGAGCTCGAGATCCGCTTCGCGATCGCGCCCACCGACGCCTACCGCGAGCACGTGGCCGAGCGCGACCACATCGCCGTGCGGGCCTCGCTCGAGCAGTTCTTCGAGCCGGGCTCGGTCGCAGTGATCGGCGCCTCGAAGCGCCGAGGCTCGATCGGCGGCGAGTTGTTCCGCAACATCCTTACGGGCGACTTCGCCGGCTCCGTGTACCCGGTGAACAAGAAGGGCGACTCGGTCGCCGGCGTCCACGGCTCCAGCGCGGTGGGGGAGATCGCCGACGCCGTCGACCTGGCTGTCATCTGCCTGCCGGGAGAGCTCGTGCTCGACGCGGCAGAAGAGGCGCTCGTGGCCGGCGTGCGCGCGCTCGTCGTCATCTCGGCGGGGTTCGCCGAGACCGGCAGCGAAGGGTTGGAGCGGCAGGAGCGCCTGCTCGCGCTCGTCCGCGTGCACGGCGCGCGCCTGCTCGGGCCGAACTGCCTCGGCATCGCTTCCACCGCTGTTCGCCTCAACGCGACCTTCGCGCCGCGCAGCTTCCCGCCGGGCAAGATCGGCTTCTCCTCGCAGAGCGGCGCCCTCGGGCTCGCGTTGCTCGAGCGCGCGGAAGCGAGCGGCCTCGGAGTCACCTCTTTCGTCTCGATCGGGAACAAGGCCGACGTCTCGTCGAACGACCTGCTCGAGTGGTGGGAGGACGACGACGCGACCGAGCTCGTCGTCCTCTATCTCGAGTCCTTCGGCAACCCGCGTGCGTTCGCGCGCATCGCCCGCCGGGTCGCGCGCCGCAAGCCGATCCTCGCGCTGAAGGGTGGCACCACGCGCGCCGGCATCCGGGCCGCGGGATCGCACACGGCCGCGCTCGCGGGCTCGGACGCCGCGGCCGACGCCCTGTTCGCGGATGCGGGCGTGATCCGGGCTCGCACGCTCGACGAGCTGATCGACGTCGCGTCGCTGCTCTCCGCGCAGCCGGTGCCGCGCGGCCGGCGCGTCGCGGTCGTCACGAACGCCGGCGGGCTGGGGATCCTCGCCGCGGACGCCTGCGAGGCGCTCGGCCTCGAGCTGCCGCCGCCGGGCGACGAGACGCGGGCCGCGCTCGCCGCTGTCATGCCGGTCGAGGGCAGCGCGGCGAATCCGATCGACCTGCTCGGCGGCGCCACCGCGGAGAGCTTCGAGCAGGCGCTGCCTCCGGTGCTAGCCGACGCGTCGTTCGACGCTGCGATCGTTCTCTTCGTTCCGACCGTCGGCACCGACGAGGAGGCGGTCGGAGCCGCGATCAGCCGGGCAGCCGCTGCGACTGTGGACAAGCCCGTTCTCTGCGCGTTCCTCAGCGCGAAGGGCGCTCCCGCCGGGTTGCAGAGCGTCGCGGAGGTGCCGTCGTTCGCCTATCCCGAGGCGGCCGCGAAGGCGCTCGCCCGAGCCGCCGAGCGCGGCGAGTGGCTCCGCCGGCCGGCGGGCCTGGTGCCCGAGCTCGACGTCGACCGCGAGGAAGCCCAAGCCGTCGTGCGCGAGGGTCTCGCGGGCGGCGGCGGCTGGCTCACTCCCGAGCAGACGCGCCGCCTGCTCCAGGCGTACGGCGTTCCGCTCGTGCCCGAGCGCGTCGCCGCGACGGCGGGAGAGGCGGTCGAGGCAGCGAGCGAGCTCGGCTTTCCGGTCGTGCTCAAGACGGCTGCTCCCGGCGTGCACAAGACCGAGCAGGGC
>DATFSG010000279.1:0-3968 GCA_035262765.1 Gaiellaceae bacterium
GAGGAGACGGGCGCCGACCTGATCGTGCTCGGCTCGGCGCCGAAGTGGCGGCGCCAGTCGCGCTTCTTCTCGCCGACCGTCGACTACGTCCTCCGCAAGGCGCCCGCCGAGGTGCTGGTCGTCGCCTTCCCGCAGGGCGTGCTCGACGAGGCTTAGCGAGCTACATTCCGCATGGTCATGGAGGGGCTAGACCTGAATGCTCTGGTGATCGGCTGCGGCCGTGTCGGCTCGGCAGTGGCGCTCCAGCTCCATCAGGAGGGCTGGGACGTGACCGTCGTCGACGAGAATGAGGACGCGCTTTCGCGCCTCGGTGAGAACTGGCCCGGCACGTTCATCGTCGGTCACGGGATGGACGCCGACCTCCTGCGCGAGGCGGGGATCGAGGAAGCCGATGCCGTCGTCGTCGCCACCGACGGCGACAACACGAACATCATCATCGGCCAGGTCGCGCAGAAGCGCTTCGACATTCGCTGCGTCGTCGTGCGAGTTCTCGATCCGGCCCGGGCGAAGTTCTATGCGCAGCGGGGGCTGAACACCGTGAACCCGACGAGCGTCGCCATCGACGCGCTGCTGGATGCGGCGCGAACGTGTGCGATCCCGACCACGGAGCCCGAAGAGGTGGCCGGCTGATGTACGTCATCGTCGCCGGTGGCGGCAAGATCGGCGCGAACGTCACGCGCTCGCTGCTCCGGCTCGGGCACGAGGTGACGCTGATCGAGCAGAAGCGCGACCGTTTCGAGGCGCTCGAGGACGAGTTCGAGCACCAGGTGCAGCGCGGCGACGCGACCGAGCTCTTCGTCCTCGAGAAGGCGGGAATCGCGCGGCCGCCAGACATCGTCCTCGCGCTCACCGGCGACGACGAGGACAACATGATCGTCGGGCAGATCGCGCGCGAGAAGTACGGCGTCCCCAAGGTGATCGCGCGCGTGAACGATCCGCGCAACCAGCCGCACTTCGACCTCCTGGGGATCTCGCCGACGATCTGCGCGACCTCCAGCGTGATGGCGCTCGTCGAGCACGAGGTGCCGGAGCACGACCTGATCCACCTGCTCGAGCTGCGCGGCGAGAACCTCGAGATCGTCGAGGTGCAGATCGACGGCGACGCGCCGGCCGCGGGTCGGAGCATCGAGGCGCTCTCGCTGCCCGAAGGCTCGCGGCTCATCTCGGTGATGCGGGGCGGCCATGCGGAGATCGCGGTCGGCTCGACGGTGCTCGAGGCCGGCGACCAGGTGCTGGCGATCCTCGAGCCCGGAAAGGAGGACGAGCTACGTCGCGTCTTGCTAAGACGCTGACCGCAATCGGCTTCGGAGTCCTGCTCGGAGCGGGGATTCACAAGTACGTCCTCCACAGTCACGCGAAGGTCGTCTCGTTCGAGGCGCCGAAAGTCACGACCTCGTACTCGTTCGCGCCGGTCGTCGGCGGCCTGAGCGCGCCCGTCTACGTGACGTCGGCACCCGGCGATCCCGACACGCTGTACGTCGTGGAGCAGGTCGGAACGATCCGCATCGTCCGCGACGGGACGCTCGCGGGCACGTTCCTCGACCTCCGCAGCATCATCAAGAGCGGGGGAGAGCAGGGCCTGCTCTCGATGGCGTTCAGCCCGCAGTACGCGTCCAACCACCTGTTCTACGTCTCCTACACGGACCGGAACGGGAACTCGCGCGTCGCGCGCTACCGCGCCTCGAACGGTCTCGGCGTTCGTTCGAGCGGGCACATCGTTCTCGCCGTCCACCAGCCGTTCCCCAACCACAACGGCGGCCAGCTCCAGTTCGACAAGCGCGGCTACCTCTACTTCGGGCTCGGGGACGGCGGCTCGGAAGGCGACCCGAATCAGACCTCGCAGAACATGCGCTCGCGGCTCGGCAAGCTGCTGCGCGCGAAGGCGAGGACGCCGGGCCGCTCCTGGAAGATCGTCGGGCTCGGCCTCCGCAACCCGTGGCGCTTCTCGTTCGACTCGGCAACGGGCAACCTCTGGATCGGCGACGTCGGCCAGGACAAGTGGGAGGAGGTCGACTTCCGGTCGGCGGCGCGGCTAGACAGGCTCGCGAACTACGGCTGGAGCCGCTACGAGGGCTACTCCCTCTACTCCTCGAGCCACCATTACACGAACGCCGGCGCGAAGGTGAAGCCGGTGGTCGTCTACTCGCACGCGCACGGCTGCTCGGTCACGGGCGGCTTCGTCTATCGCGGCACGGCCGTGCGCGCCGCCCGTGGGCGCTACTTCTACGGCGACTACTGCACCGGCACGATCTGGAGCTTCCGGGTCGGCAAGCACGGCCGCGCCTCCGCTCCCGCCGTCTCGGGTCAGGTCCCGTCGGTCTCCTCTTTCGGCGTGGACGGGAGCGGCGAGCTCTACGCCGTCTCCCTCGGCGGGACGCTCTACAAACTCCGCTAGTGCCGGATCGTCTTAACCGGGTAAGGAGGGAAGAGTTACGTCGCGTACCGCTTCATCGCTGATGGTGATCTTCGTCGTGGGGGCCCTGCTCTCCGCCTGCGGGAGCAGCGGCCCGACGCGCGGGGTCGCCGGCGCGCACAAGACGGTCGCGGCCTCGAGCAAGGACTGGACGCGCTTCGGCTGGGACGCGCGGCGCTCGAACGACGACCCGCGCGCCACCGGGATCACCGCGGCGAACGTCGGCTCGCTGACGCGCCAGCAGGTCCAGCTGCCGGGGACCGTCGACTCGTCGGCCATCTACCTCCACGGGGTGAAGATCGGCGGCGCGACCCACGACGCGTTCTTCGTCACGACCACGTACGGGATCACGCTCGCGATCGACGCCAAGGACGGGAAGATCCTCTGGCGCTGGAAGCCTGCGCGCTACGCCCAGTGGGCCGGCTCGGCGCAGATCACGACGGCGACTCCGGTCGCCGACCCGAGCCGCAAGTGGATCTACGCCGCGTCGCCGGACGGGCGGATCCAGAAGCTCACGGTCGCGAACGGCCACTCCGTGTGGCGGCGGGCGATCACGGCGCTGCCGGCGCGCGAGAAGATTGCGGCCTCGCTCAACTTCGCGAGCGGCCACGTCATCGCCACCACGGGCGGCTACATCGGCGACTACCCGCCGTACCAGGGCCACGTCGCGCTCATCGACCCGAAGAAGGGCCGGCTGATCCGCGTGTGGAACTCGCTCTGCTCCTACTGGCACGTGCTCATCTATCCATCGAGGTGTCCCCAGAGCGACTCAGCGATCTGGGGACGCGCCGGCGCGGTCGTCGTCCCGGGCAGCGGGAAGCTCCTCGTGGCGACCGGCAACGCGCTCTGGGACGGCCAGGTGTACTGGGGCGACTCGGTGCTCGTCCTGTCGTCGAAGGACCGGCTGATCGGCAACTACACGCCGACCGACACGGCCAAGCTGAACACCGACGACCTCGATCTCGGCTCGACGTCGCCCGTCTACCTCACATCGAAGCTGATCGCGCAGGGCGGCAAGGACGGCAAGATCCGGCTCCTTTCACTCGCGCGCATGCGCGGCACGAAGCCGCACAAGGGACATGAGCTGCAGATCGTCTCGACGCCCTCCGGTTCCGAGCTCTTCACCGCGCCGGCGGTGTGGCGGAGCGGGAAGAAGATCTGGCTGATCGCCGCGGACAACGGCGCGACCCAGGCGTGGTCGCTGAGCGGCGGGCGTCTCCACTCGGTCTGGCACAACGGCACTCCCGGCACGAGCCCGGTCATCGCCGGCGGCCTGCTCTACGTCTACGACCCGGGCGGCGGCCTCAACGTCTACCAGCCGGCGACGGGGAAGCTGGTCACCACGCTCGACTCCGGCGGCGGCCACTGGAACAGCCCGATCGCCACCGACGGCCGCATCGCGCTCCCCGAGGGCAACGCGAACAGCCACGACACCAGCGGCGTGCTCGACATCTGGCGCTAGGCCGAGTGGCGGCGGCGCACCTGGGGCGCCTGCTGGCCGAGCGCGGCGTACGCGAGCGCCTGAAGCGACTCGTTCAGCGTTGCGATCTCCTTG
>DATFSG010000280.1:0-3806 GCA_035262765.1 Gaiellaceae bacterium
CGCTAACTTTCGGACCGGGGAGAGATACGTGAAAGCAAGAGTGCTGGCGACCCTGACGGCAGAGGAGAACCGCAAGTGGATCACGCTCGCGGCGGTCTCCTTCGGCCTCTTCATGATCATGCTCGACAACACGGTGGTGAACGTCGCGCTGCCGACGATGCAGCGCGACCTGCACGTGTCGGTCTCGCAGCTCGAGTGGGTCGTGATCGCCTATGCGCTCACGTTCGCCTCGCTTCTGATCACCGGCGGCAAGCTGGGCGACCTGTACGGGCGCCGGCGGATCTTCGTCCTCGGCCTCGCGATCTTCACGGCTTCCTCGCTCGCATGTGGGCTCGCCTCGAGCGCGGGCTTCCTCATCGGGGCACGGGCAGTTCAGGGCGTCGGCGCGGCACTCATGAACCCGGCGTCGCTCTCCATCATCGTCGCCACCTTCCCGCCGAAGCTGCGCGGGACGGCGATCGGGATCTGGGCCGGCGTGTCGGCCCTTGCGCTCGCGATCGGCCCGCTCGGCGGCGGCCTGATCGTCGAGAACCTCAACTGGAACTGGATCTTCTTCGTCAACGTCCCCGTCGGAATCCTCGGGATCGTCGTCTCCCAGTACGCCATCCGCGAGTCGCGCGACACCTCCCGCGAGCAGAGCATCGATCTCCCCGGTCTCGTGACCTCGATCGGCTTCCTCTTCTCGCTCAGCTACGCGTTGGTGGAGGGGAACAGCCACGGCTGGACCTCGCCCGAGATCCTCGGACTGTTTGCATTGGCGGCTGTCCTCCTCGTCGCTTTCGTCGTCGTCGAGAAGCGGCAGCGGCTGGCCATGCTCGACCTCTCGCTGTTCAAGATCGGCTCCTTCACCGGCGCGAACATCGTGGCCATGCTCGTCTCTCTCTCGATGTTCGGCGTCTTCTTCTTCGTCTCGCTCTACATCCAGAACATCCTCGGCTACTCGGCCACGCAGGCCGGCGCCGCGTTCCTGCCGATGGTGACCCTGATCATCCTCATCGCGCCGATCGCCGGCCGGCTGTCCGACCGGGTCGGGTCGCGCTGGCTGATGGGCGGCGGGATGTCGCTCGTCGCCATTTCGCTTCTTCTGTACGAGCGCGTCACCGTGCACTCGACCTTCTGGACGCTGCTGCCCTCGATGATCCTCGGTGGTGTCGGGATGGCGATGACGATGTCGCCGATGACCTCCGCCGCGATGGGGGCTGTGCCGGTCGACAAGGCGGGCGTCGGCTCCGGTGTTCTCAACAGCTTCCGTCAGGTGGGCGGCTCGCTGGGGATCGCGGTGATGGGCGCGATCGTCGCCTCGTACCTTCCCGCTCACGTCAACCCTGCCAGCCCGGCTGCCGCCCAGGGTTTCGTCAATGGGCTCCACGCGGGCTTCGCCGTCGGCGGCGTGATCGCTTTCGCCGCGGCTGTCGTGGCGGTGGTCATGGTGCGCACGAAGCCCGAGGTCGTCTCCGAGCACATCGCGGAGCTGGCAGCGTGAGCGTCGCGGCGCCGCGGATGGCGGCGGCCGACCGCCGCAAGCACCTGATCGAGACCGCGATCCGGCTCTTCACCGAGGGCAGCTACCGCGGCACGACGACCGCGGAGATCGCGCGCGCGGCCGGAGTCTCGGAGCCGATCCTGTATCGGCACTTCGCCTCCAAGCGCGAGCTCTACCTCGCCGCCCTCGAGCACGTCTGGGCCAGGACGCGCGAGGACTGGGAGCGAAAGCTCGCCGAGGCGCCCGACGCCTGCTCCGCAGTCGAGGCGATCGGTAAGGGACACGTCTCGGTCCGCTCGCCGAAGCTTCAACTCGCAGAGCTGTGGGTCCAGGCGCTGAGCGAGGCCTCCGAAGACCCGGAGCTGAAGCGCCACCTCCGCCGCCACATGCGCGAGGTGCACGAGTTCGTCGCCGACCTGATCCGCCGCGGCCAGGCCCAGGGAGCAATCGCCGCCGAACGCGACGCCGCCTCAGAAGCGTGGATCATGCTCGCGGGAGGCATCCTCGGCATGGTCGGCCGGAGGGTCGGCCTGCTGGACGACAGCGAGCTGCAAGCAATCCGCGAAGCGCGCCTGTCCTGGCTCCGCGGCTAGCCGGCTAGCCGCGGGACCAATGAAAAGGCCCCGGCTGCGGCTCCGGGGCCTTCTCGAGAGGTGCGCCACTCTCTGTGGGAGTTAGAAAGCGGATCTGCGGCCCACCCGCCTCCGTTCCGTCACCGAGAGTTCCGGCGCACCCCCTGCGAACCTCGGCCTGGCGTCCGGCCTGGTTGCAAGGTGCGCTCACTATAGGAGGGTCTTTGGCGCTCGTCAAGTACCTCGGTCAAGTGATTCTGCGTTTCGCATGGTTGACCGACTTTTCCCATCAATACGCTCAATCGAGGGATGGCCGAACCGGCCAACTTGCGCTTCAGTGAAGTATGCGCTTGACTAACCGAGCGCGCCGAGACATGCCCATGAGAGAAACCGCCAGCCGCACTGCTCGCCGGACCAGCACCGAGGGTGTTCGCCTCGGTGAACGGCTTCGCCAGCTCCGCGTTGCTGCGGGCCTGACGCAGAGCGAGCTCGCCGGCGACCGGTTCTCCAAGGAATACGTCTCGCAGATCGAGCGCGGCAAGACGCGCCCGACCGAGGGCACGATCGAGTGGCTCGCCGACCGCCTGGGAGTCGACGCCGGCTTCCTCGCCAGCGGTGTCGCGAGTGACGAGCGCACCCGGCTCGAAGGCGCCCTCTCGCGTGCCGAGGCGCTGTACGAGGCGCAGGAGGACGAGGAGGCCGTGGCGGCGTTCGAGCCGCTCGGCACGGCAGCGCGCGCGACGGGCCTACCCGAGCTGCAGGTGCGGGCGCTCGTCGGCGGTGGGCTCGCCAAGATGCGCGTCGGCGACCACCGCGCCGCAGAAGAACTTCTCAACGAGGCGCGTGCGATCTCGGAGGCCGAGTCCTTCTCCGACGTCGAGCGGGCGGACGTTTTGCTCCGGCTCGGCGGCTGTCGCTACCAGCTCAACAGCATCCAGACTGCGCTCGCCCTCTTCAACGAGGCGCTCGGGCTCGCGGAGCGCTCCGGCCTGCCGTGCGACGCGCTCAAGGCGAACATCCTCTCGTGGCGATCCCGCTGCTGGCAGCGGCAGCGCGACTTCGAAGCCGCGCGCGACGACGTCGAGCGCGCGATCGAGCTGTCACGCGGGGTCGAAGACCTCCGCACGATCGGCGCCGCCTACTTCCAGGCGTCGCTCATCGCCGACCGCGAGGGCCACTGGGTGCTGGCGCGGAACTACGCCGAGCGGGCGCGCGAGGCCTACGGCGAGCTTGCCGACCGGGTCCACGTCAGCCAGCTCACGAACAACCTCGGCGGGCTCAACTTCCTGCTCGGCAACACCGACCAGGCGGTCGAGCTGCTCAAAGAGTCTTTCGCCATCGCCCTCGAGCTCGGGCGCGACGCCGACGCCGGCCGTGCGGTCTCCTCTCTCGCGCAGGTTCACCTGCGGACGGGGAACAACCAGCAGGCCGAGGAGCAGGCGCGTCACGCGCTCGAGCTCCTCGAGGGTCGGGTCGACTACGTCGACGAGGTCGGCAGCGCACAACTCGTGCTTGGCCGGGCTCTGCTCGAGCAGAACCGGCTCGACGAGGCCGAAACGGCCTTCGGCGCTGCCGAAGCCTGTTTCGGTGAGCTCGGCTCCGGTAGCCATCGCGCGGCCGCGTGGGTCGCACGGGGCGATCTGGCAGCTCGACGGGGGGATCATGAACGGGCGGCCGAGCTGTACCGGACGGCCGCGGAAGCTCTTCAGGACGTTCGCTTCTAGAAAAGGAAGGAGGTGACGAGTTGAACA
>DATFSG010000281.1:0-3517 GCA_035262765.1 Gaiellaceae bacterium
AAGTCGACGCGCGGCGCCTCGGCCCGGACGAACTCGGCAATGGTGTCGATCTCGTCGGGCAGAGCCGCCATGAGATGCACGTCCACACCGAGCGGCGCGAGGCGGCGGGCGAGCCAGGACGCGTTCGTGTTGGGCACGTCGCCCGAGACGAGCTCGTTGCCGATCGTGAGAATGGAAGCGCTCACAGCTCGATGGTACGGCTGGGCGCGAAGGCCTCCAGGAAGCGTCGGTCGTGGGTGACGAGGAGCACGGTGCCGTCGTAGCCGGCGAGACCGCGCTCGAGCTCCTCGATCGCCTCGACGTCGAGATGGTTCGTGGGCTCGTCGAGGACGAGGCAGTTGACGCCGCGGGCGGTCAGGAGGGCGAGACCGGCGCGCGTGCGCTCGCCCGGTGAGAGCGAGGCCGCCGCGCGCAGGACGTCGTCGGCGCCGAGGCCGAACTTCGCGAGCAGCGTGCGCGCGGTTCCCTCCTCAAAGTCGCGGAAGACCTCGAGCAGCGTCTGCGGCCCGGTCAGCGCGGCGCGATCCTGCTCGAGCTCGCCGAGGAGGACACCCGGCCCGAGCCAGCGCGTGCCGGCGGCGAGCGGGAGGCGGCCGAGCAGCGCGTCGAGCAGCGTCGTCTTGCCGCTGCCGTTCGGTCCGGCGATCGCGACGCGGTCGCCCCAACCGACGGCGAGGTCGAGCGGCCCGAGCCGGAACGGGCCCCGCTCGACGACGGCGTCCTCGAGCCGCACCACGGTCTCGCCGCTGCGCGCCGCCGGCTCGAGCGAGAGCTGGAGCTCCCACGGCTCGTACGGCTTCTCGACGACCTCGACCTGTCGGAGCTTCGCACCGTACGTCCGCTTCACGTCCTTCGACTTCTTCTTCTTGCGGCCCTGGCCGTAGCCGCGCCGCTCCCACTCGGCCATGCGTCGCTGCTGCTCCTCGACGCGACGCCGCTCTGCGACCGACGACTCCCAACGGCGGTAGTGACGATCCCGCCGACGCTCGCGCTCGGCTTCGTAGTCGCTCCAGCCGCCGCTGTACTCGGTCGTGCCGCGCGTCCACTCGTCGAGCTCGACGATGCGCGTGACGACGCGGTCGAGGAAGGCGCGGTCGTGCGAGACGACGACGAGCGAGCCGGGATGCGCCGCGAGCGAGCGCTCGAGCCAGGCGAGACCGGCGAAGTCGAGGTCGTTCGTGGGCTCGTCGAGTAGGAGCACCTCGAAGCCTCCGCGGAGAACGGCCGCGAGCGCCGTGCGGGTCTCCTCCCCGCCCGACCGGGTGCCGGCGCCGTTCCGCTCCTGCGCGAGGTAGCCAACCGCCAGCTTGGGCGGCGTGCGCCGGATCCGTCCGGCATCGGGCTCGTCGAGCCCCGCGAGCAGGCGCAGCAGCGTCGACTTGCCGGCGCCGTTCGGACCGACGAGCCCGATCCGCGCGCGCGGCGGCACGACGAGGCTGACGTCCTCGAGGACGACCTCGGCTCCGTACGACTTCGTGACTCCGGCCGCGACGAGCGAGCCGGTAAGGCGAGACATGCGCAACGACCTCCAACGAGTTGGAACGACAGGGTCGGATGAGACGAGTCAGTTGCGCATAGGAGGCGCTGGGCGCCGAGGGACAGTCTAGCGGGGAAGAAGGCCGTCCCACGACCAGTGCGGGATGGTCAGGCCGTCCGGTACGTCGTCGGCCGAACCGTGGTAGGCCGCCATGCTTGTCGTAGTGGCCCAGGCGAAGTAGTCGTGCAACACCGTCCGCAGCGGCTCCTCGGTGAGTCCGACGTCTTCGAGAGCCTGGTCGAAACAGACGATTGCGCGCCGGTCCATGTCCTCGTGTGGGCCGTTGCCGCTGTGGATACGGACGACAGCTGTTTCGTCCCCGTAGCGCTCGGAGTAGGTGCGCGGTCCGCCCAGCGCCTCGGCCCAGTAGGCCGCGAGCCTCTCGCTGTGCTGAGGGTGGAAACCGTGGCTGAAGGCGTGACTCACGAGCTCGTCGGCCATCACCCTGGCGTGCCACGCCTCGGCCAGGCGAACCAGGCCGTCGTCGCCGCCGGCCGCCTCGTAAACGCTCTCCACGACTCGACCCTAGCGACGGACCGGGAGGACGAACACACCGCCCCGCTCGTCCTCGACGATTCGGACGTTGGCGGCGTAGTGCGCCGCGACATTTGGCGCGGAGAGCACCTCCGCGGCCGCCCCCTCGGCGACGACCGAGCCCTCGTTCAGGAGGACGAGCCGCTCGGCGTACTGGCCGGCGAGCGTCAGGTCGTGCATCGTGGTCACCACGGTCAGCCCGTCCTTGCGTAGCGCATCGACGAGCTCGAGCACGAGCTGCTGACGGCCGAGGTCGAGCGCCGTCGTGGGCTCGTCGAGCAGCAGTACCGGAGCCTCTTGGGCCAGCGCCCGCGCAAGCACCGCGCGCTGCAGCTCGCCGCCGCTGAGGGAGCCGAGTGGCCGCTCGGCGAAGCGCTCGAGCTCGAGCCTGAACAAGGCCTGCCTCGCCGCGTCGCGATCGTGCCGTCCCTCACCGCCGAGATAGCGGATGTGCGGCGTGCGGCCGAGCAGCACGTACTCCGCGACCGTCAGCGCGGCCGGCGTCTCGGGCTTCTGCGGCACGAATGCGACCAGCTGAGCGACGGCGCGGCGACCGAGACGGCGCGCGTCCTGTCCGTCGATCAGCACCTCGCCGTCGTACGCGGCGAGGCCCGCGAGCGCGCGCAGCGCCGACGTCTTCCCCGCGCCGTTCGGCCCGATCAGCGCCGTCCAGCCTCCCGCCTCGGCGCTCAGCGTGAGCCCGCGCACGGCCGCGACCGGCCCGAACCGCACCCAGAGATCGCGTGTCTCGATCAACGCGCCGTCCTCGAGGTGCGGAGGACGAGCGCGAAGAACGGTGCGCCGAGGAAGGCGGTGACGACGCCGATCGGCAGCTCCGCAGGCGAGAGGATCGTGCGTGCGACCACGTCCGCCAGGACGAGGAAGCCGGCCCCGGCGAGCAGCGAGAGCGGGACGACCGCGCGGTAGCTCGTCGAGACGAGTAGCCGGATCGTGTGCGGGACGATGATCCCGACGAACGCGATCAGGCCGCTTACCGACACAGCCGCTGCCGTCCCGAGCGTGGCCGCGACGACGATCGTCAGACGCGCACGCCCGACGTCGATCCCGAGACTCGACGCCTCGTCGTCCCCGAGGCTGAGGACGTCGAGCACCCGCCGGTGCAGCACGAGCACGAGCGAGCTGACCGCGATGTACGGCGCGCAGATCGCGACGTCGTGCCAGGTCGCGGTCGAGAAACCCCCGAGCAGCCAGGAGTAGACGTTCTGCAGCTGTTGCGTGTGCTGCTGCTGAACGAACGTCTGCACGGCCGCCGTGAACGTCGCCATCGTCACGCCCGCGAGGACAAGCGCGCCGGTCATCTGCGTCGCGCCGACCGAGCGGCCTAGCGCGTATGTGACGACGACCGCGGCGATCGCGCCGGCGAACGCCGCGAGCGGCACCGTCCAGTTGCTGCTGGCCGCGGCCGCGGAGGCGTAGATGATCGCG
>DATFSG010000282.1:0-2495 GCA_035262765.1 Gaiellaceae bacterium
GAGTACATCGACTGGCAGTTCTTCTTCCACGCCTGGGAGCTGAAGGGGAAGTACCCGGCGATCCTCGAGCAGCCTGCGGCGCGCGAGCTCTTCGACGACGCCCAGCGCCTGCTCGACCGGATCGTCGAGGAGCGGCTGCTCGTCGCGCGCGGCGTCTTCGGCTTCTGGCCGGCCTCGTCCGAGGGCGACGATACCGTTGTCCAGAGTGAAAACGGAACCGATACCCGCTTCTGCTTCCTCCGCCAGCAGACCGACTACGGGGACTCGCGCCCGAACCGCTGTCTCGCGGACTACATCGCCCCGGCAGGCGACCACATCGGGGCGTTCGCGGTCACCGCCGGCGTCGGAGCCGAGGAGCTAGCCGCCCGCTTCGCCGCGGAGCACGACGACTACCACGCGATCATGGTCAAGGCCCTCGCCGACCGCCTCGCCGAGGCGTTCGCGGAGTACCTGCACGAGGGCGCGCGCCGCGCCTGGTACGAGACGGGCCCGAAGCTCCCGAATGAACAACTGATTGCCGAGCGCTTCCGCGGCATCCGACCCGCGTTCGGGTACCCCGCCTGCCCGGATCACAGCGAGAAGCCGAAGCTCTTCGCGCTGCTCGGCGCCGAGGAGACCGGGCTCGCGCTCACCGAGACGTTCGCGATGACGCCGGCCGCGAGCGTGAGCGGCCTCTACTTCGCGCATCCCGAGGCTCGCTACTTCTCCGTGGGACGCCTCGGCCGCGACCAGGTCGAGGACTACGCGGCTCGGGCAGGGGTCTCGGTCGCCGAGGCAGAGCGTGCGCTGCGGCCGAATCTCGGCTACGAGCCCACTGAAGATGAGCAAGACGTGAGGATCGTGACGGCCTCTTCCGGAACCTGAGCTATCCTCGGTGACCGGCGCCGGTGGAGGCGCCGATCTCGTATGCGGACGACGCTCAAACGCGGAATCGGACAGGGCGCCGGGGTCAGTGGCGATGGCCAAGTCGCCGTGCCGCTCTTCGGCCCGATGGCGCGCTACCGGCAGGTAGGGCCACCGCGGCGGTCCGTGATCAAGTCGATCCTGCGCGGCTTCGGCTGGGTCGTGCTCGCTCTCGTCGTGCTCGGCTCGGGCATCGGCGGCGGGCTCTACCTGTACACGCACGAGAGCCTGGCGGAGATCTCGCAGCTGCCGACGGGCCTGAAGCATCACATAGCGACCGAGATCAAGCCGATCACGTCTCCGTCCCAGCCGGCGATCGCGCTCGTCGCCGGCTACGACATCCGCGGCAAGACCAAAGGCGCGAACCCGTACGCCGGCTCGAACTCCGACACGCTGATGCTGCTGCGCGCCGACCCCGTGAACCACACGCTCTCGCTGCTCTCGTTCCCGCGTGATCTCTGGGTGCCGATCTACTGCCACGGCGACGTGGTCGACACCAACGACCGGATCAACTCGGCCTGGTCGCTCTGCGGCAACAACGGTCCGGCCGCCACGCTCGACACGATCGAGCACCTCACCGGGCTCAACATCAACTACTTCATCACGCTCGACTTCCACGCCTTCAAGCAGCTCGTCAACAACCTGCACGGCGTGTACATGAACGTCGACCGCCGCTACTACATCCCGCTACACACAGGGGTGTCGGCGATCAACCTCCAGCCCGGGTACCAGAAGCTCGTCGGCGGTCAGGCGCTCTCCTACGTCCGCTACCGGCACACCGACAGCGACATCTACCGCACGGGCCGGCAGCAGCTGTTCATCGAGGCGCTGAAGAGCCGTCTCAGAACGAGCCTGTCGCTTTCGAGCCTCCCGTTCGAGGTCCCGAAGCTCGTTCACGTGCTCAAGGACAACATCAAGGTCGTGAAGGCCGGGGGCCAGGCGGTCGACCTCGGCGAGCTCACGGAGTACCTCGGCCTCATCTACCACCTGCCGCCGGGTCACCTGTTCCGCAATTCGATCCCGGTCAACGACCTCCGGAACGTCGTCATCGGCGGCGCCGACGTTCTCCAGACTGACCCGAGCAACATTACGACCGCGGTCCATGGGTTCCTCAACCCCGACGTGCGCGACGCGCAAGCGGTCAACGTGTCACTCGGCGGTCGCCCGACGACGACCCACAAGAAGAAGTCGAAGGTGCGCAAGCTGCCGCGCTCCCAGATCTCGGTACTCGTCCTCAACGCCGGCAGGGCTACTGGCCGGGCCTCGAATACGAGCTACCTGCTGTCGCAGCGCGGCTACACGACGAAGACGCTCTCCGCGGGCAAAGCCAACGCGCCGAGGAAGCACAGCGACACGATCATCTACTACGACTTCACCCAGCCCGACGCACAGCAGGCCGCGCAGCAGCTCAAGCCACTCTTCGGCCCGCACACGGTCGTGACGCAGATGACGACCCCGATTCAGAACATCGCGGCCGGGGCGGGCAACCCGCTCACGGTCGTCGCGATCGGGACGAGCTTCCCGGGGACGCTCGTCGTCCACCACCGCCCGAAGGTGCAGCCGAAGCAGCCGCCGCAGGTGAGCGACGGCGC
>DATFSG010000283.1:0-7764 GCA_035262765.1 Gaiellaceae bacterium
CTGATCCTCGCGGTGCAGGAGCTCGGCTCGCTCGGGCTCAAGCTCGCCGGCAGCGACGAGCAGAAGGAGCGGTACCTGCCGAGGTTCGCGAGCGGGGAGTGGCTGCCGGCGTACGCGCTCACGGAGTCGGGCTCCGGCTCCGACTCGGCCGCGATGCGGACCACGGCGCGGCGCGAGGGTGATGAGTACGTCCTCGACGGCTCGAAGCGCTTCATCACGAACGCCGGCGTAGCGAACCTCTACACCGTCTTCGCCAAGACCGACCCCGATGCGGGTCATTCCGGCATCTCGGCCTTCGTTGTCGAGGCCGACTCGCCCGGCTTCGCGGTTGCCCGGCTCGAGCCGAAGATGGGCATCTCCGGCTCCACAACCGGAGAGCTGACGTTCGACAGCTGCCGCATCCCGGCCGCGAACCTGCTCGGGGAGGAGGGCGAGGGCTTCCGGATCGCGATGCGCATCCTCGACCGCTCCCGCCCAGGCGTTGCCGCGCAGGCGCTCGGCATCGCGCAGGGCGCGACCGACTATGCGCTCGACTACGCGAAGACCCGCGAGACGATGGGGAAGCCGATCGGCCAGCACCAGCTGATCCAGGCGAAGCTGGCCGACATGGAGACGGAGTGCGAGGCGGCCCGCGGCCTCCTCTACCGCTTCGGGCGCATGGTCGACGACGGCGCCGACGACGCGGAGCTCACGAAGGCCTCGGCGATGGCGAAGCTCAAGTGCGGCGACGTTGCCATGGCAGTCACCACCGAGGCGGTCCAGATCCTCGGCGGCTACGGCTACATCAGGGAGTACCCGGTCGAGCGCTTCATGCGCGACGCGAAGATCACTCAGATCTACGAGGGGACGCAGGAGATCCAGCGGCTCGTGATCGCCCGCGAGATGCTGCGCGAGTCGCGCGCGTTCCTGCTCGCCGGCGTCGGCTGAGTCGTGGATTGGTGGCATGTGATCGACCTGCCCGACGGGTCGGTCACACCGGGCGGCTGGGATCTGCGCGAAACGGCGCAGGCCATCCCGTGGCCGGATTTGAAGGGCAAGCGTTGCCTCGACGTCGGCACCGCGGACGGGTTCTGGGCCTTCGAGATGGAGCGGCGCGGCGCCGACGACGTGCTGGCGACCGACCTCCCGTCTCCGTTCCAGCAAAAGGCGCGAGCTCGCTTCGAGCACGCGCGCGAGTTGCTGGGCTCCACCGTCCGCTACGACGAACGCGGCGTCTTCGAGCTGGAGGGCGAGTTCGATGTGATCTTCGCCGGCTACGTCCTGCAGATGCTCCGCGACCCGGTCGGCGCTCTCGAGGCGATGCGGCGTGTCTGCCGCGGGCATCTGCTCCTGCTCGAGACGGTCTCGCTGCCGCTCGAGCTGCTGCCATCCCCCCTGGCGCGGCTCGATGCGCGGCACGACGGCCGCGAGTGGTTCGTCTTCAACCGGCGCGGCCTGCGCAAGTCCACCGAGCTCGCCGGTTGGACGATCGAGCAAGGGACGAGGCTCTTCCGCGATCGGGCGGGACCGTTGCCCGAGGCGCAGCGCGCCGGCCGGTCGTGGAAGCATCGATCGGGCGTGCGAGGGTGCTCGTACGCGCTACGGGCTGCTCCCAACGGCACGCCGACGAGATTCTTCGGAGCGTCGGGGTGACGGAGCTCTGGCACCCGTCCGAGCACGAGGCGCTCGCCGGTGAAGAGTGGAGTGACGAGGCCGCCGAGCAGGCAATCGCGGCGATCGTTGCCGACGCGGAGGCGGCCTTCGACGGCAAGCGGTGGCCGTTCCATCCTGCCGACGAGCCCGACGACTCGCCGAACGACATCTATCTCGGCGTCGCGGGCATGGCCTGGGCGTTGCACGAGCTGGGCTCGTCGGGCTGGGCCGACGCGGTGCTCGGCGCGCTCGAGCGCTATCCGCACGAGCCGGACGGAGCACCGGAGTACTCCTGGGCGCCGAGCTACCTCGGGGGCGAGTGCGGCATCGCGCTCGTCGGGTACCGGCTGACCGGCGACGCGGGGCTCGCCGACCGCGTGCACAAGCTCGTCCTCGCCAATCTCGAGGACGAGTGGAACGAGATGCTGTGGGGCGCGTCTGGCTCGCTCCTTGCGGCCGAGGCGATGCTCGCCTGGACCGGCGAGGTGCGGTGGGAAACCGCCTGGGACGCCCTGGCCGACAAGCTGGAGGCCGCGCGCGACGACGACGGGCTCTGGACGCAGCACCGGCTCGGCGAGTGGCGCTACTACGGCGTCGGGCACGGCTTCGCCGGGAACGAGCTGGCGCTTTCGCACCGTCGCGAAGTCGACGTGGACGCAGTGCTGGCCCGCCTCGCGCTCCGCGACGGGCCGCTCGCGAACTGGCCGCCCGCCGAGGGCGCACCGCCGGAGCGGCTCCGCGTGCAGTGGTGTCACGGCGCGCCGGGCATCGTCGCCGGTCTTGGCCACGTGATGGACGAAGAGCTGGCGCTCGCCGGCGGTGAGCTGACCTGGCAGGCAGGCCCGCTCGCGAAGGGCTCGGGCCTCTGCCACGGCACCGCGGGCAACGGCTACGCGTTCCTCGTCCTCCACCGGCGCACCGGCGACGAGCTCTGGCGCGACCGGGCGCGTGCCTTCGCGATGCACGCGATCGGACAGGTCGAGCGCGAGCGGGAGAAGCTCGGCCGCGGCCGCTACTCGCTCTTCACCGGCGACCTCGGCGTGGCTCTCTTGCTCCGTCACCTGCGCGACGGCGACGACCGCTTCCCCACGCTCGGCCCCTTTACGCCGCCACGTCAATTGGGACGTTGACTTTCAGTACGCCTCTCGAATAGCGTCGTCTCGACCGAGGGTCCGGGGGGACTGCGGCACTACAACGACGAGAGGGCGTGCCGAAAGTGAAGTCAATCGTTCCCCCCAGACGGCCGTATAAGTCGATCGCGATCCTGGCGCTGATGGTCGGCGCGCTGGTTGCTGCACCGATCGCGGCAAGCAGCGACAGCGGCCCAGCTCACGCGCACATCGGCAATGCCGGGCTGCCAACTGCCGGCGTCAGGTCTCAGGTCCTTTCCCCGCAGGCGTATGGAGCGCTGCAGCGGGCGATGAGCAAGCCTCACGCTGCAGCGCAGTCGCAGAGCGTGGCGGCCGCCCCGACGCACGGAACATTCAGGCGTCTGGTCGGCTCGGCCTCGACCGAAAGTGGACACGCGTACTGGAACGGCAGCAGCTGGGTGACGCCGGGCGGCACTGTCGCCCGGTCACTGCCGAAGCTGCTCGTGCCGAGCAGTCCCGGCGGTCAATCGGGCGCTCGCTCGGCCAGCCCTTCCGCCTTTTACGGCTCGACGCAGGTCGACTCGGTGACGTTGAGCTGCGATCACCCCGACGCGAACGAGCCGTCGGTGGCGCAGAGCTCGGACAACCCGAACGACGTCGTGGTCGCTGCCCAGGCCTACATGGACAGCAGCGGCGCCTGCGACGACTCGAACGTCTGGGTCTTCTACTCCCACGACGGCGGCCAGCACTGGAGAGAGCAGATCATGCCGGGGCTGACAGCGAACATGGTCAGCGGGGATCCAAGCGTCACCTACGACCCGAAGCATCACGTCTTCGTCTACGCGTTCCTGCAGTTCTCGCGGTCGACCACGGCCAACACCATCAACACGGAGACCTCGAGCGACGGCACCTCCTGGTCCAACCTGACGATTCTCGACTCGAACGCCGGGGCGCTGGACAAGCCGATGATCACCGTCAACCAGGACCCCTCGAGCACCAACTACGGCCGTGTCGCCGTCGCCTGGCGGGACGATCACATCGGCACGAACGCCTTCATCGACGCCTTCAGCGACAACGGGGGTGCGAACTGGACCGGTTCGAGCGACTCGGTCAACATCGTCCCCGATTGCGGGAACGGCGCCTCGCCGGCCTTCGACGCCAACGGCGACCTCATGGTCGCGTGGTGGGACTGCAACGGCGGCTCGAACATCGACGAGCAGCTCTCGACGGACGGCGGCGCGAACTGGACCGCGCCGAGCAACACCGTGATCTCGGCGGTCAACGACATCGGGAGCGGTGGACCCGGCGCCAGCGGCTGTGAGCTGAACAACGGCGGCTCGGCCTTCCGCTGCGACAGCTTCCCGAGCCTCGTGGGCGACCCGAACTCCGGGGACGCAGGGAGCACGGCGTTCTTCGTCGTCTTCGCAACGTGGGAGTCCACGACCCAGAGCTCGGTCACTGCCAACGTCTCGCAGCTCCACGGCCTTTCCACCGTGAACGGCGGCGGGGCCTGGAACGGCGGGGCCTTCGCGTTCGACTACATGGCGTTCAAGGACTTCGGCGACAAGTTCTTCCCCTGGGCATCGTTCTCTCCGAGCGGGCGACTGAACGTCGGATACAGCGACCGGGAGGGAAGCGCGTCGACGATCAACCCGAACGGCCTGAGCTACAGCGAGTCGCAAACCGAGGCGAGCAGCCTCACGAATCTGCGCAACGACTCCTTCATCGCCTACGGCGCCGACGGGACACTCGGCAATCCCGGCTCGATCCCGTTCATCGGCGACTACGGCGGTAGCGAGAGCCAGGACGACGACTTCGACACCTTCCCCGTCTGGACCGACGTCCGGAACGGCAGCGGCACGTTCGACGTCCGGACGATGGACCTCTGCTACGCGGACTGCCCGACCTTCCTGCAACCCGACACCCCGGTTCCGGTGAGCCGAACGGCGGGCTCCACGTTCACCGATCGCTACCAGATCAACACCGACGAGAACTTCGGCGGCGCGGGGCAGAACTTCTGGAACGCGGTCGGGATCCGGACCGGCACCGACGGCAGCACCATCGACGACGACCTCCGTCTATGGGGCAGCCGGTACTTCACGAACCTGCTTGCCTCGAGTGCCTTCGGTCCGCCCATCAACGACTACGTGGTGGAGAACGACAACTTCGGCCACGCCACGACCCAGCCCTATTTCCTCGACGTGCACAACTTCTCGACGGTCGGCGGCTCCTACACCGTGGAGTGGTCTCAAGGCCACATCACCGTGGGGACGTCGATCGTCGACAGCATGGCGTCGAACGACGTGCTCCGCGTCTACGACGTCTCCGACGTGACCGGTACCAAGTACTACCTCGGCGTGCGTCCCAGCGCGGGGGACACCTCGGGCTACAGCCTCTCGGTGCACCTGAACGGGAGCGGGAGCTACCAGGGCCGTCCGCAGTCGGCCGCGGACTCGGGCAACGTCGGTCCAGGCCTGCCGGCGTTCGTCACGGTGAACACCGGCGCCAGCCCGAGCGGCTTCGACGGCGTCGTCGTGCAAAACGACAACAGCGGCGCCGGCTCATACACGCTGTACCGCGACACGGTTGCTCCCAGCGGGACGATTCAGGTCGACGGGGGCGCGGCATCGACCAACAGCACGACGGCCAGCCTCACTCTCTCGGCCACGAATGCAACCTCGGGAGACCCTGTCTCCGACATGGCCTTCTCCGTCGACGGCGGCGGTTTCGGCGCGTTCCAACCGTACTCGACGAGCGCGACGGTCCCGATTCCGGCCGTGGAGGGTTCGCACACCGTTGCCGTCGAGTACCGCAACGGTGCGGGTGCGGTCAGCACGTCCGCCAGTGACAGCGTCTATCTCGTCACCGCGGCGCCGACGATCTCTTCGGTGAGCCCGAACGGCGGACCGACCGCCGGCGGGAACACGGTCACGATCAACGGCGCGCATCTCGCTCCCGGCGCGACGGTCAAGTTCGGCTCGTCGGCGGCGGTGCCGACGACGTTCGTGACGGGCTCGAAAGTCACGGCGGTGGCGCCGGCGGGCGCCGCGGGAACCGTGCAGGTGGCGGTGACCACGCCGGCAGGGACGAGCGCCGCGACGAACTCGGACCTCTACGCGTACGGGGCGCCGACCATCACCGGTGTGAGCGCCAACGCCGGCTCGACGGCCGGCGGGAACACCGTCACGATCCTCGGGACCGGCTTCGTGCCGGGCACAACCGTGAAGTTCGGCTCGAACTCGTCGGGGACGGTGACGTTCGTGTCGCCGACGAAACTGACGGCGGTCGCTCCCGCCGGCGCAGCGGGCACGGTGCAGGTGGCCGTGACGACGCCGGGCGGGACTAGCGCAGCGACGAACGCCGACCTCTACGCGTACGGCGTGCCGGCGATCACTTCGGTCAGCCCGCCGAAGGGGCCGGTTGCCGGTGGGAATACCGTGACGATCAACGGCAGTGGGTTCGTGCCGGGCGCCACCGTGAACTTCGGCTCCTCGGCGTCTGGGACGGTGACGTTCGTCTCGTCCGGCCAGCTGACCGCGGTCGCACCGGCAGGAGCGGCGGGCACCGTGGACGTGACGGTGACGACGCCGGCGGGCACGAGTGGGGCCACCGCAGCCGACAAGTACAAGTATCTGCCGCCCCCGTGCATCGTTCCGAAGCTGAAGGGCAAGAAGGTCAAGGCCGCGAAGCATGCGTTGAAGAAGGCGAACTGCGGCGTCGGGAAGATCAAGCACAAGCACTCAGCGAGTGTGAAGAAGGGGCACGTGATCTCCTCGAAGCCGAAGCACGGCAAGCACCTGCCGCATGGAGCGAAGGTGAAGCTCGTCGTCAGCAGCGGCCCGTAACGGACCGTCGGCCGGGCGCGTGCCTTCCGCTGCACGCGCCCGGCCTTGCGCTTGACCGCTCAGTCGTACGGCCCGGTGCTTGTCTCGAGCACCCGCCAGCGGCCGTGGAAGCCGTTGCGCACGGTGGTGATGAAGAGGCCGAGCCGGGAGCTCTGCCGGTCGTCTCCGCGCGGCGCGTAGGCGATCGCGAAGAGCCGGTTCAAGCGAGGATCGCGGTGGTCGAACCCGGCTAGCGGCCACCGTTTCAGGGCGACCAAGACCTGGTTGCCTCGAAGGTGGGCGACGAAGTTGCGGATCGCGCCGGCGGCCGTGGGAAAGGACGCGCGGCTGAGGACTCCGGGCGGGAACACCCGAAGCAGCCAACGACCCGACGAAAGCTTGCGGCCGTGGTCGAGTCTGAGCTGCAGCTCGTAGATGCCGGCGAGCGGCGGCGGCGCAAGCGCGCCTCGCCAGGTTCCGTCAACGAGCCGAAGCCGTCGCCACGGATACGGCTTCCACTCGTAGGCCAGCGCGCGCCTGTCGATCGCTCCGACGGGACGCACCTCGACTCGACTCCCCGTCAAGCCGTCCGCGGTGATGGACGCGCTGTGGAAGAGATCGATCGCGCGGGGCCGCACGGTCACGCGAACCGGGGAAGGCCCGGCCAACGTGGCCGCCGTCCCCATCAGGACGACGGCCACGCACACCAGACCTGGAGCGACGGTCTTGTGTCCGCCCGACATCGAACCGACCCGGCTCAGACGGTCGTCGGGACTGAAGGCTTGTCGCGGCGCCGAAGCACAACCGCGAGGCCGCCGAGCAGCAGGATCGTGCCGAGCATCGCGCCCGCACCGATACCGGCGTCCGACCACTGGAACGGGTTCGTCGAGGCGACGACCGTGTAGCTGCCGAGGTGGTAGTACCGGTCGATCGCCTGACCGCGACGCTGCTCTGCGGCGACCGTGCCGTACGAGCCGAGGTGGTAGAAGCGATCGGTCGCCTGCGCGCGCGCCCGGACCGCCTTCGACTGCTGTGCCGTCAGCCCGCCGCCGGCCTGGGCGGTCGCGGTGAACGCGATTGCGAGCAGGAAGCCGACCACCAGCGTCGCTGCCGCTGCCTTGATCTTGTGGGACGAGTACATCGTCTTCTCCTTGCTCTCGAACCGCCCGCTGCGGTTCTCTGGTGGCGGAGCATCGGGAGAGGCGCCAAGAAGACGG
>DATFSG010000284.1:0-2223 GCA_035262765.1 Gaiellaceae bacterium
GAGCTCGTGCAGCGGCCAGATGCTCCCGATGCCGGCGACGAGCAGGACGATCTGCATCGGGTCGCGGTACTGGCGCACGAACGCATGCCAGCGCGGCTCGGTCTCGGCGGCCACGAAGGCGTTCGCGCCGTACTTCTCGAGCCGTGTGGCGGCCTCGGCCGGGGCGAGCCCGGCCTGCTCGTCGGTGCCGAGCTCTTGCGCGACGGCGGCGCTGTCGAGCGCGAACCACTGCTTGTCCTCGGACGGTGCGCCGGCTAAGGGCGCGGAAACGGCGCTCATGGGGCAAATCGTCCATTCGCCGTTTCGGAGCTACATCATCCACTGAGGGCGATGTTCCGTTTTTCGTGCGCGAGGACGCTGTCGGACCATGGGAGGGAGACGGCTTCTTGCGGGCGCCGGCTACGCCGTGGCGGCGCTCGTCGGTGCTGTCGTCGCGGTCGCGACGGCCGGCTGCGGCAGCGGAGGCGGCGGGCTCTCCACCGCGATCACCTCGACGCTTCCTGCTCTGACCCGCACGACCCCGACAACGACCACGACGCCTCCGGTCGGGGGCGAGACCCTGACGGGGAGGCCGATCGAGCCGACGGTTGTCGAACCTCCGGTCACCGTGACCGAGACGCTCCCGGCGGTTACCGAGACCTTGCCGGTGCGCACCGTCACAGTCACCGAGACCCAGACGCTGCCCGTGGTCACCCAGACGCTGCCCGCGACCACGGAGACGCTGCCGGCCACGACGGTCGTCACGACGACCTCGAACCCTGCGGCCGCGGCGGCGGCGGGCGCGGCGGTGGCGTCCTCGCAGGAGCCGGTGGAAGAGACGCCGTGGGGCTGGATCGCTTTCGGGATCCTCGCGGCCGCGGTCGTCATCGGCGGCATCGTCTGGTGGCTGCGGAGGCGCTCGGCCCGCAAGCAGGGCTAACGCACGCCGAACCGCTCGACAAGCAGCCCGTGGCGGAGGCCGCGGTCGCTGACCATCAGCTCGCCGCACTGCAGCTTGTCGAGGACGGTACGGACGATGCAAGCGCCGGCGAGGATCACCTCGGCTCTCGCCGGCTGCAGGCCGACGATCTCGCGCCGCTGGTCGGCCCTGCGCGTCCGGTAGAGCTCGATCTGGCGCTCGACCTCGGCCCGGTCGAGAACGGTGCCCTGGACGACGTCGGCGTCGTACGTCGCGAGCTCGTGCTTGACGGAAGCGAGGTTCGTCAGGGCGCCGCCCATGCCGATGAGCGCGGCGGGCGGCTGCCTCCCGTCGAGTTGCCCGAGGTCGCCGGCGATCGCGTCGAGCGCCTCGGCCAGTCCGTCGCCGGAGACGACGCCGCCGAGATCGAAACGGTCGGTATACGGTGCGGCGCCGACGTCGAGGCTGAATCGCTCCTCGACCTGGCCGCCCTGGCCGAACGTGAACTCCGTGCTACCGCCGCCGGTGTCGAAGACGACGAGCGACCCATGGCCGACATCGAGCTCGGAGGTCGCCGCGAGGTACGCGAGCCGTGCCTCCGTCTCGCCGGAGATGACCTCGATGCCCACGCCGCAGCGTTCGCGCACGGCCTCGACGAGCTCGGAGGAGTTCCCGGCCTGGCGCATCCCGGCAGTCGCGACGGCTGCGACTTCCGCAGCGCCGGCCGCGCGCGACTCCTCGACCATTCCGACGATCGCATCGGCCGTGCGCCGCAGCGGCTCCGGCTGCAGCGTTCCCGCCTCCTTCAGGCCTTCGCCCAGCCGCGTCACCTCGGCACGGTCGACCACCGTCCGCCAACTGCCGTCGGCATGGCGCTCGCCGACGTGGAGCTTGACGGAGTTCGTGCCGACGTCGATCACCGCGAAGCGGACAGGATCGAGGCCGAGCAGCGTCTTGAGCCCGCGCGCGAGGCAGACGTTCGGCCGGTCGGCGAGCTGCAAATCCCGGACGGCAGCGATCACGAGCGCCGGATCCGTCGTCTCGACCGCGATCGTGCGCGTCGTCTGCAGGCCTGCCGTGACGTCCGACAGCTCGGCCATGCAGCCGCCGAACTCGTAGTGGACGCGCCGCTTGTGCACCGCGACGTCCGCGAGGGCGGGGTGGGGGTGGACGAGCTCCGCGACCAGCTGCTCGAGCGTGTACGTCTCGCGTGCGAGCTCCGTCCCGGGAACGCCGAGCGCGTCCAGCACGGTCGCGACATCCGCTGCGGCGAGCGGGAAGGAGCTCTTCAGCACGGGGCGCCATTGCTCGAGCCCGTTTCCGTC
>DATFSG010000285.1:0-4599 GCA_035262765.1 Gaiellaceae bacterium
GCGTCGACGAGCCAGAAGCGGCGGTCGCCCACCACTCCGGCGTGCGTGAGCTCGATCTCGTCGGGATTCACGACGTGCAGCGACTTCACCGGCGAGATGCAGATGCGGACGACCCGGCCTTCCACCCCGAGACCGTAGCTATTGCGACGGTTCCCGCACCTCCACGACTTCGCCGCCACGCCGCACACCGCTGCCGTCGAGCTCGACGATCCAGAAGTTCCGGCCGGTCACGTGGACGGCGACGTTGTAGACGGGGATGTCGCCGATGCAGCCCTGAAACGAGCCTGCGTGGGCGTGTCCGTGCAGAACGAGGTCTGCGCCGTTCTCGGCGATCGGCGTCGCAAGCCGCTCGCACCCGAGGTAGGTATGGATGCCGACCGGCTCCCCTTCGAGCGTGTCCACGATCGGGGAGTAGTGGAGGAGGACGATCCGCACGTCGCAGTGGACGATTGCCTGCAAGCCGCTCGCGATCGCCTCGGCCTCGGCGCTCGTCTCGGCATAGACGCGCCGCAACAGGGGCTCCCCGAAGTCGGGCAGCGCCGAGCCGGGGAAGCCGCCGACGAAGCCCTTCGTCCCCACGACGCCGAGCTCGAGCCCGTCCACGTCGCACGTCGCGCACTCGCGGTCGAGCAATGTGATGCTCGCCCCGGCGAGCACCTCCCGGAGCTCCTCGACACGCCCCGCGTGGTGGTCGTGGTTGCCGAGCACCGCGAAGATCGGCACGTCGAGCCGGCGGCACGCCTTGGCGATCACCTCGGCCTGTTCCGGCTCGCCGCTCGTCGTCAGATCGCCGGCGAGAAGGACGACGTCGGCCGCTCCTTCCAGGTCGGCGAACGCCCGCTCAACGCGCTCGGCGCTCACGTCGGAGGCGTGGATGTCGGCTGCGGCCGCGATCCGCATCACGCGCTCATGTTGCGCATTTGGACAATCCGGAAACGAACGTCCGGGCGATGCCGGAACCAAGCTTCGAGGAGCTCATCGAGGCCATGCGGGACGCGGTCGCCGTCCTTCAGCGCGCGCAGATCCCGTTCGTGCTGGGCGGCGGCCTCTCCGCGTGGGCGCGCGGCGGGCCGCGGAGCGAGCACGACGTCGACTTCCTCATCCGGCCCAACGACGTCGACACGGCGCTCGCAGCCTTCGACGACGAAGGCTGGGACACGCAGACGCCGCCCGAGGGCTGGCTCGTCAAGAGCTGGCACCCGAACGGCGCTCTCGTCGACCTGATCTACAACCCCGCGAGCGGGCCGATCACCGACGAGCAGATCGAGCGCGCACCGCTCGCCGAGGTGATGGCCGTGCGCATCCACGTGTCGACGCTCGAGGACGTGATGGTCTCGAAGCTGTCGGCGCTGACCGAGCAGGAGCCCGACTTCGGCCCGGTGCTCGAGTGGACGCGCGCCCTCCGCGAGCAGATCGACTGGAACGAGGTGCGAGACCGCACTGAGGCGTCGCCGTTTGCGCGCGCATTCTTCACGCTCGTCGAGGGCCTGGGCGTCGTCGAGCCGGTGGGCTAACTACATCCCGGCCATGCCGCCGCCGGGAACGACGAAGCCGGGGACCATGCCCGGTGCGGCGAGGACGCCGACGGCGAGGGCGAGCAGGATCACGGCCGTCGACCAGACCGCAACCCGTCGCCACGGCACAACCTTCTCGACCGTGATCAATGCCGCCACGACGGCCATCCAGAGGATGCTCATCACGCCGAGCGCGAACAGCGCGGCCATCAGCGCCCAGCAGCAGCCCAGACACCATGCTGCGTGTCTCGAACCCATCGAGAACGCGCCCCCGACACCTTCTCGCCAGGTTCCCAGGAGGAAGCCGAACGGGCTGCGGCACTTGCTCAGGCAAACGTCCTTCAGCGGCGTGAGCTCGTAGACCGCCGCGACGACGAGCACCGTCCCCGCGAGCCACCGCCCGCCGGATTGCCAGGCAAGCTGGCCTCCCAGCGCGTGGCGGCCGAGTGCGTAGAGCGCGTAGGCGACGATGCCGGCCGCGCCCCACACGACGAGATAGCCGCTCGTGAACACAACGGGACGGGCGAAGCTGCGCTGCTTCGTCATCCGGGCGTAGAGGGCGACGGTCGGGGAGACCGCCGGCAGCATCATCGCGGCCATCATCACGACCCAGACGCCGATGAACCAACCGAGGGCGCCAAGGGCGGTCCCCGGGCTCGCGCCCATGCCAGCCATGGCCCGGATGGTCGACCACCAGGCCAGCGCGGCGAAGCCGACCAAGAGCACGACCAGGCCGAGCCGCGCGCGCGCCGCGGCGAGAACCTCTAACTCCGGAGAGCTCACGCTGCCCAGGCGAAGTCGTGCGAGAAGGCGGACTTTCCTTCGTACGAGATGCCGAAGGCATCGATCCGCGACCGCGTGGCGCGGGCGATCGTCAGCTCGGACCCCGCCGGATGGAAGATCCCCGACAGCCGAGCCGGCTGGCCGCTCTCCACACCGAACGGCACGACGTCTTCGACCTCGAAGTCGACGGAGTCGCCGATCTTCACCGAGTGCGTCAGCCCTTCCTCGCGCACCTCGATCGGGGCCCGCTCGACGCCGAGATTCTCGCCGACCAGCGGTCCGAGGGCTTCCATCGGCCCGCCGAGCGCGCCGGAGAACACGCCGCCGAGCTTCTCAGCCTGCTCGTCCGACGCAGCCGCGTCGATGAACACGCCGAGCCGCCAGTTGCCGTCGGTCATCACCTTCGGCGTATCGGCGATCGCAGCGACGGTGAGGCCACTGACGTCGACGCCCTCGACCTCGCCCTCCTTGACGTCGAAGACGAGCACCACCCGGCAGTAGTCGTTCGTCGCGCCCAGTGCCAGGGATGCAGTGCACGGGCACACGACGTCACACGAACACGTCTCGAAGTACGAGCCTGCGATGCTCCACGACATGAGTCCTCCCCTGCTCGCCGTTAGGTGGCGCGATTCTCTCGCCCGCGCGGGTGCGAGTCAACGGCAGCGCTAGAAGAAGAAGCTCGACCAGGCCGACCACCAGTCGTCGCCGTGGACGACGAGTGAGCTCGGACCTTTCTGCTCGGCGCCCTTGCGGTTCGCGTACTCCAGCAGGCGATCGGGCGTGGTGAACTCGATCGCGATCTCGCATGGACGGCCGGGGTCGTACGGCGCGACGGCCGAGAGATCCGACAGCGCCTTCTTCGTAGCCTCCTCGATGAGCTCGCGGCACTCTCGCGGGGTCTTCAGACGAGCGCTGAAGCGACCGAGACCTTCCTTCACCTCGACGGTCGTGAGGCCGGCGCCGAGCAGCTCCGTCGCCTCCCGGCACACCGCGCGATCGCCGGTCACCAGGACGACCGGCGCGCCCCACTGGCCGCACAGCGCTGCATTGATCCCCGTCTCGCCGACCAGCGTCCCGTTGAAGCGGAGGCTCTGCCACGCCTGGCCCGACACAGTGTGCGAGAGCACGCCGTCGGGAGTGCCGGCCATCGCATGCATGCCGATGAAGAGCGCCGCGTCACACCCCGCCTCGAGGAAGCCGGTGTACTCCGTCCACTCCTGCTGCACGACGTACTCGCAGGCGGGGTCGAGGAGATCGGCGACGAGCGAGTTGAAGCTGTAGTCGCCGCCCGCGCCATGGCAGTCCATGACGACGATCTCCGTCGCGCCGGCCGCCTTCGCGCCGCGTACGGCGGCGTTGATCTCCTCGGTGTAGAGCACGCGTCCCTCCTGATAGAGGGGCGAGTCGCCGCCGCACTGCGAGACCTTGACGACTCCGCCGACGCCTTCGATGTCGCTGATGATGTGGACGCGCACGCCGCTATTTGACCAGACGGCCTGACCGGGCGAGCACGGCTGCGGCGAGGGCCAGGCCGGCGACGACTTCCACGATCGCGACGTCGAGGAAGCGGATCGGCCGCTCGGTCACCGCTCGTGCGAACGGCTCGAGGCAGAGGGCTGCGGCGGTGACGAGGGCGCCGGCGATCGCGGAGCCGTCGCGCCAGCGCCAACCGAACCAACCGAAGAGCGGCGCCGTGAGCAGGCTCGCGAGGAACACGGCACGTTCATGGCCGACGTACGCGAGTGCCGTTCCGAGCGTCAGGTGGTGAGCCCCTCCGGGCCGCAGGATCATCAGTCCGTAGCCGCAGAGCGCCGCATACGTACAGGCGAGGCCGAGAGTCGCAGCCCGTCTCGGCTCACGTTGCGTCCGGCCCGCGACGAACGCCAGCAGGAGCCAGGGCGCCGAAAGGGACCGCACTGCGCCCCACGGGTGGCGAGCGAGGCTCCCGAGATATTGGTCGCCCGCGCCGAACGCGGCCGCGAGCCCGAGCGCGACGACCCAGCTTCGAACGTAGACGCGCACGGCGGGGACGATAACGTCAGGCCGTGGAGACGGGACTGGCCGGAAAGCGCGTCCTCGTGACCGGCGGCGGGGGTGGGATCGGCTCGGCGTGCGTGCGAGCGTTCGCGGCCGAGGGCGCGCGCGTGGCGATCCACTACCGCACGAGCGCAGCGCGCGCCGAGGAGCTCGCGGCCGAGACGGACGGCGTCGCGTTGCAGGCCGACCTCACACTGGAGGACGAGGTCGACGGATTGTTCGAGGCGACGGAGCGGGAGCTCGGCGGCGTCGACGTCTGCGCGGC
>DATFSG010000286.1:0-9022 GCA_035262765.1 Gaiellaceae bacterium
CTGCCGGAACGCGTCGCTCGGGCCGAGCCGGTAGATCTCGGTCACGCCGATCGCCGTCAGGAGCGCGGCCATCGGCAGCAGGTACGGGTCGGCGAGCGGCACGGTCGCGCGCGCCACGAGGTGCGCGACGAGGTAGAGGCCGAAGAAGAAGACGGCGTAGCCGAGCGAGCCGGTCGAGATCTTCGAGGAGAGCGCGATGTAGACGGTGGCGAAGCCGATCGCCGTCAGCAGGCCGACCGTCATGAGCGCGACCAGCTCGCGGTTGCGCAGGGTCACCGCGTCAGCCCCCAGACGACCAGCGCTGCAACGAGCGCCAGCACGACGATGCCGATCAAGACGATCCGGACCCGCTTGGCCTGTGGGCCGGCGTCCGCCGCGGCGACTTCGCTGGGCGGGACGATCATCGTTCCGCCGTCCGAAGCCTCCACGTACTCGCGCGTCTGCTCGTCCGGCTGTTCCTCGGGCTCGGTGAGCGCCGGCATCGAGACCGTGTCCTCGAGGTTCTGGGCGGCTTCGGCCGAGATCTCGAAGGCGACCGCGGTGATGTTGTCCTCACCGCCGCCGCGGTTTGCGGCCGCCACCAGCGCCTTCACGGCCTTGTCGAGGTCGTCGCGGTTCGCGTGCACGAGCTCGAGGATCTCCTCGTCCTCGACCATGTCGCTCAAGCCGTCGGAGCAGATGAGGAAGACGTCGCCCTCCTCGGCCTCGATCGTGAAGCCGTCGACGTCGACGTCCGGATCCGTGCCCACCGCCCGCGTGATCACGCTCCGCTGCGGGTGGATCTGCGCCTCCTCCTCCGAGAGCTTGCCGGTCTTCAGCAGCTCGTTCACGAGTGAGTGGTCCTCGGTCAGCTGCTCCATCTGCTCGCCGCGGACGAGGTAGGCGCGCGAGTCGCCGACGTGGCCGATCGCGACGCTCATGCCGTCGACGAGCGCGACCGTCATCGTCGTCCCCATCCCAGAGGCGGTGGGGTCCGTCGAGGCGCGGTCGAAGATGCGGCGGTTCGCCTTCTGGATGAGCGCGTCGAGCGCGGTCGTCCCCTCGAGCCCGTCGGAGTCGCCCGCTTCGAGGGCGGAGGCGGCGAGTTGGGACGCGACCTCGCCGGCCTGCGCGCCGCCCATCCCGTCGGCGACGGCGAAGAGCGGCGGCGCGACGACGTAGTTGTCCTCGTTGCGGCGCCGCTTGCGCCCGGTGTCGCTCGCGACCGCGTAGGCGCGAACGGGCATCAGCTCTCCTCCACACGCAGGTCGGTCTCGCCGACTCGGAGGACGTCGCCCGTGTCCAATCGCTGCGCGCCCGTGACCCGGGAGCCGTTGACGAACGTGCCGTTCGTCGACTCGAGATCGAGCACCCAGACGCCGTCGCCGCGTACCTCGAGCCGCGCATGGCGGGCCGAGGCGAACTCGTCGCCGTCCAGCACGAGGTCGTTCTGCCCGGCGCGCCCGACCGTCAGCGGCGCCGAGTTGAGGTGGAACTCGTCCCCGACATCGAAGCTCGGGCTGCGCTGGACGACGAGCACGACCGTCCTGGGTTTCGACGCTCCGCGGCCGAGCCCGGCTTTCGCGGCCGCCGCAGGGCTGAGGATCATGCTGTCTTGGCTCGGTGCCTGCTGCTTCTCGCCGCGTGCCGCCGAGCGGATCACGCGCACGACGAACAGGTAGAGCAGAACGATGAACGCGATCTTGAGGACGAGGAGTACCTCTGCGACCCCCGTCGAGGCGAGCAAGGTCATGGTGCTCCTATTCCCGCTCGGTTGAGAAGGTGACCGTCGTCTCGCCGAGTGTGAAGCGCGAGCCGTCGGCGAGGCGCATGCGCTGGACGCGGCGGCCGTCCACCTCCGTCCCGTTCGTCGAGCCGAGGTCGACGAGCCAGAAAGTCGAGCCCTCCTGCACGATCTCCGCGTGGCGGCGCGACACGTTCGGATCCTCGATCTGCACGTCGGCGTCACGCGAGCGCCCGAGCACTGAGCGCTGGTTCTCGAGGACGCGCCGCTGGCCGTTCCAGCTCAGCACGGCGACCTCCCGCTCCACGCCGAGGTCTATCGGAGACGCGGCCTCGGTCGGCTGCGTCCGCGGCTTGTAGATCATGGTCGCGCCGGGCGCCGGAACCTCCGCCGGAGCCGGCTCGTCTCCGCTCCGGCCGTACTGCGCCATTCGGGTCGCAATGCCGAACTCGCCGACGCCGAGGTCCTCGTCGGTCTCGAACAGGATCCGCGGCGGAGTCAGCAGGGCGTAGTTCTCCCGCGCGGCGTGCTCGGAGAGATACTCCTCGAGCTCCGACACGAGCGCGTTCTCGTAGCCCTCGAACTGCTCGCGGTCGCCGGGGGAGAGATAGATCGTGTACTCGTTCGGCACGTAGACGCGCGTCACCGACGTCGAGCGGTGCTCGTCCATCTCCTTTGCGAGCTTGCGCGCGAGTTCGACCGGCTGGACGTTCGTGCGGAAGGCGCGGCCGAAGACGCCCTCGAAGACTCGCTCCAGCCGTTGCTCGATTCCGCGCAGCACCATTACGCCGCCGCGGAGGGTACCCCCAAGGCAGGAGCGCGAAGCGCTGTAACAGCCGCGATTGCCCAGGCGGCGAGCAGGAGCGGTAGCGCGGCCGCGCTCGGCACGGCGGCGACGGTGAGCACGATCATCCCGGCGCCGAGGCCGGCAGCCGCCCAGCGCCCGCGGGCGCGCGCGTGCGGGAGCGCGAGCGCGACGAGCGCGAGCGCGCAGGTCTCGACGAGGAGGGCCGGGTACGCGCCTGCGGCTCGAGCAAGCGAGCCTGCGACGTCGAAGGGGTCGCGGGTGCCTGCGACGCCCAGCCCGAGCGGTGCCGGGCCGCCGATGAGAGGTAGCGACGCGTGCCGGATTCCGGCGGCGAGCGCAGCCGTGAGCACGCCGATCGCGACCCCGAGCACGCGCAACACTCCCGAGCGGGTGCGCACCGCAGCTAGGGGCAGGAGGCCGAGCGCGGCGATCGGCGCGAGCAGCGGGCCGACGACGAAGAGCAGGGCTGCGCGCGGCTCCCGCCAGGTCACGAGGAGCCAACCGGCTGCGAGCGCCGCGTAGAGGACGGCGAGCCCTAACGAGATGTTGCCGAGCGGCATGATCGGCACCGCGAGGGCGAGTGCGATGCCCGCGCGCTCGCGCAGAAGCGTGGCTGCGAATGCGACCAGCGCGAGGAGCACCGGCCAGGCGTGCGGATAGAACGGCAGCGCCGCCGAAGTCCAGCCCGCGAGCAGCGCCGCGAGGACGGCCGTGACCGCTTGCCCGGGCTCGATGCGCGAGGGGAACCGGAAGCCGGGCCGCGGAACCGCGTTCCCGGAGGCCACGCCGCGCAGCGCGTCGGCAAGATCGCGCGCGCTCGGGCGCCGGGCCGGATTCGTCGAGAGCGAGCTGTCGACGAGCCGGAGGAGGCGCTTCGGCAGGTCGGGGCGGAGCTCCCCGAGCGGCCGCGCACCGGCCTCGATCGCTCGCGCCGTCTCGAGCATCGAGCCCCGCCAGAACGGATGCCTTCCCGCGAGCGCCTCCCACAGCATCACGCCGACCGCGTAGACGTCGGCTGCCGGTGTCGCCTCGCCGCCTGCGAGCCGTTCGGGCGAGATGTACGCGAGCGTCCCCGGCACGTCGCCGGCCTCGGTCAGCGTTTCGGCGTCGGCCATCTGTGCGAGCCCGAAGTCGAGCACGCGCGCCGAGACGTGATCGCCGTCGGTGAGCAACACGTTGGACGGCTTGATGTCGCGATGGAGGATCCCAGCGGCATGCGCGTGCGCGAGGCCGTCGCAGACCTGCGCGCAGGCCTCGAGCGCCTCGTCGTCGGTCAGCTGGCCGGCGCGCAGCGCCTCGCGGTAGGTCTGGCCCGGGACGAACTCGTATGCGATGTAGACGTGACGCGAGTCGTGACCGAGGGCGTACGCGCGCAGGCAGGCGGGATGGCGCAGCTTCGCCGCGGCCTTGGCCTCACGCTCGGCCCGCACCGCGGCCTTGCCCTCGCGTGCGACCATCTTCAGCGCGACGTCAAGACCTGTCTTCTCGTCGCGGGCGAGCCACACCGACCCCGATCCGCCGCTCCCTAGCGGCCGCAACGGCCGGTAGCGATCGAGGACGAGCTCGATCCCGGTGAGCGCTTGGGCAGCTTCTCCCATGCCTAGCGCAGATTGGCGACCTGGTCGGACTGTCCTTCCCGGCGGGTTAGGCTTGCCCGGCGAGTGAGCACATACGACGACGGATCAGAGCTCGAGTTCTTCGACGAACCGGAAACCGCCGAGGCGCCGAGCAGGCGCCGGCGTGTCCGGCCGAAGGGCGGCGGCGGCCCGCGGCGTCCGGCCCAGCCGCCGCAGGGAGCCGTGGCTCTCGCGAGGCTGGCCGGCCTCGTGGCGCTCGCGATCGCGGTCGTCCTCGGCCTCGTCTTCTGGGTCGACTCCTGCCAGGGCCAGAGCAAGCACGACGAATACGCCTCGTACATGAACGACGTGCGGCCGATCGCGCAGAGCTCGGCGTCCGCACTGACGGCATACGCGAAGGTGCTCGGCTCGAGAAAGCTGACACTCGCCCAGTTGCAGACGAAGCTCGACCTCTGGTCGCGGCAGCAGCAGGAGGACTACGACAGGGCGCTGCAGCTCGTGCCGCCGGCGCCCCTCCAGGCAGCGCATCAAGAGGTGCTGGCCACGCTGCAGCTGCGCGCGATCGGGCTGGCCGGGATGGCCAACGCGCTGGCCACGGCCGGATCGAAGTCGTCCGACCAGGTCGCGGCCGAACTCGCCAAACAGGCTCAGACCCTCAGCGCCAGCGACCTCGTCTGGTCGCAGCTCTTCCGGCTGCCGGCGACGGAGACCTTGCGGAAGCTGAGGGTGTTGGGCGTGAGCGCGCCGCCATCGCAGATCGTCTCGAACCCCGAGGTGATCAGCTCGCACTCGTTCAGCGAGGTCTACTCCCGGCTGCACTCCGGGAGCACGACGACCGGCACCGTGACCGGTGTCCACGGGAGCGAGCTCGTCAGCACCGAGGCGGTGTCGAGCGGCCAGACCAAGACGCTGACCGCTTCGAGCCCGACGACGGTCGACGTCGCGGCCGACCTCGTCTTCAAGGTCACGTTCACGAACTCCGGGAACTTCCAGGAGGTGAAGGTTCCCGTGACCCTCAAGGTGAGCGTGTTCAAGGACGTGGTCGTGAACTCGACCCAAAAGGTCCCGGTCATCCAGAAGGGACAGACGATGACCGTCACCTTCAAGAACCTCAACCTGCCGCCGAAGGCGTTCGGCAACAACGCGACGGTGACGAGCATCATCGGCAAGGTGCCGGGGGAGACGACCCTCTCGAACAACCACGCCTCGTACCCGGTCTTCTTCAGCCTTCCCTCGGGGTAACGGTTGAGCGCGTCGGTGGCAGGCTGGATCGCGATCGGGGCTGCGGTGGTCGCCCTGATCGGGCTCGCGATCGCGCTGACGCTGCACCTGCGGCTGCGCCGGGTGCGGGCCGCGCAGCTCACGTTGCAGGGAAGCGGCGGTGGCGACCTGATCGACTTCGCCGTCTCGCTCCAGGGCCGCGTCGACGGACTGCACCGGGCGATCGACGACCTCACGGCGACGCTCGGGCGCCTCGAACGTCGCGTCGACGCAACGGTCTCGCGGCTCGCCGTCGTCCGCTACGACGCCTACGAGAAGTCGGGCGGGCATCAGTCCGCCTCGGTCGCGCTGCTCGATGCGTCGCGCAGTGGTGTCGTGCTCAGCGCCATCCAGGGGCGTGACTACGCGCGGATCTACGTCAAGGAGCTCGAGGGCGGCCGTGCTCCTGTCTCCCTCTCGCCCGAGGAGCAGGAGGCCGTGGACAGGGCCATGAAGTCCCAACAGTAACGCCGTATCCCGCTGCTACTTTTCGCCCAGGTTGCAGCACGTTCTGGTTTTGAACGCGAGTTACGAGCCGCTCAATGTGTGCACGGTGCGGCGCGCTCACGTGCTGGTTTACAAGGGAAAGGCCGAGATCGTCGAGCGGCTCGACAAGCCGCTGCGGTCCTCGACCGGCAGCTTCATCTGGCCGCACGTGATCCGGCTCGTCCACTACGTGCGCGTGCCGCGCGCGATCCAGCGCAAGATCTCGCGCCGGGCTCTGTTTGCCCGCGACGGCTGGCGCTGCGCCTACTGCGGCACGACGAACGGCCGCCTCACGCTCGACCACATCGTGCCGCGCTCGAAGGGCGGCGAGTCGATCTGGGAAAATGTGGTCACCGCCTGCGCTCCATGCAACTTGCGCAAGGGCGACCGATCGCTCGAACAGGCCGGGATGGTGCTCCACACGTCGCCTCGCGCGCCGACGCCGACGCTGTTCATCAAGCTCGCAGCGCCTCGGATCCCGTCCGGCTGGACGCCGTACCTGCCCGCCACGGCGTAGGCTCGGCTGATGCCTCTTGGGTCGCCTGAGGCGGCGCCTGCTCACGCGGCCGCGGCGATCAGCAGCGACGAGATCGATTGCGTGGTCGCCGGTGTGCGAAGTGTCCGCAACCGGACACCGGTCACCGGGGCGGAACGATTCCACCTCGGGTCGAACACGAAGGCGATGACCGCGACGCTGGCGGCAATCGCCGTCGAGCGAAAGGCTCCTGGGTGGACGACCGACGGGGCGGAGGTGATCGGGACCGAGCGGGTGCGCTGCGTCAGGCTCGAGCGGTTGCTTTCGCATACTGGCGGCGTTCGCGCGCTGACCGAAGACGAAGAGCTCATCGGGCTTCCCGACGATCGGCACGCTCTCGCGGAGCTGCTGCTGCGCGAGGAGCCGCTGTTCCGACCGGGGAGCGACGCCGCCTACTCGAATGGTGGCTACGCCATCGTGTCGGCGATGCTCGAGGCGGCGCTCGGCGTCGACTTCGAACATGCGCTTCGACGCGAACTGTTCGAGCCGCTCGGGCTCGAGGCCGGCTTTGGCTGGCCGGACGGTCTGCCCGGTCACTACTCCCGCGACGGCGTGCTCGTACCGCACGACCACGAAGACGGCTACGCCCTGCCGCGCACGCTTACCGCAGCAGGCGACGTCAACGCCACGATCGAGTCGTATGCGAGGTTCGTGCAGCTCCACCTGCGCGGGCTTCGCGGCGACCCGTATCTCCTGCGGTCGACCACGTACTCGAAGCTCCACTCGCCAATCGTCGACCCGTTCGCTCTCGGCTGGGGCGTCCAGGAGTGGGAAGGCGCCCGGACGAGCGTGCACGCCGGTAGTGCCGAGACCTTCTTCGCCGTCGTCGCTCTGCAGGCTGAGCGCGACTTCGCCGCCGTGGCTGTCGTGAACGCCGGCGGCCCGCAAGCGGAGCAGGAGGCCGTCGAGCTCGTTCGCAAGCTTGTTCGCGACCGTTCGGTCGAGTGACAGCCGTCTCCCCCAAATCGCGGGGGCATACCCACCCACTCGGCTGTAGCCCGTTGGGCGCTTCTGCACGAAGAAGGATCAGGCCCAGTCGACGGCTGCTGCCGCCGACGTGCGCGAGGCGATCTCGGACGCGAACACCTACTGCATCTTGGCCGTCTCGGGTGGACACTGGGCGCACTACAGCGGGCCCGGCGGCAGGATCACCGCCGACCCGAGCACGGTCACGAGAGACCTCTGTCTCTAGCCGCCGGCAAGCCTCTCTGTTTCAGTGCGCGGGTAGCGCGGTGCGGGTGGCGTAGATCTTCCCGGAGCTTCCCCAGCTGACGATGGCGGTGCCGCCGCTGGTCGAGAGTCCGATTGTGTCGCCGGGCCAGGTCCCTCTGCTCCCCCACTTGTTGGAGAGCTTCTTGGTGCGCCCGGTCCAACCCTGACCCACGGCGAGTCGCCGCAGGTACGTGCCGTAGCCCTTGGTCGGCGTCTGCCAGCCGACGTAGATGCTCCCTGCCTTTGCAGCGGTGACCTGGACAAGTCGCTCCGAGGATCCCGAAGTCACCCGCATCGCCGGCGACCACGTCTTGCCGCCGTCGTTCGACCAGGCGACCCAACCGGTGTCGCTCGTGCCGGTCTGGGTGTCCCACGTCGCGTAGAGGGCTCCGGAGGGGTCGACCGCGAGCGAGCCGTCGATCCACCACGTCGGTTGAGCGATGGTCCCCGCCGTCGGGTCGACGGCCACCGGACTGGACCACGTCGTCCCGCCGTCGCTCGAGCTCGTGAAGTACTCGGTTCCGGGACCGACTGCGAGCGTCGAGGGGTTGGTCGAATGACCCCAGTAGAGGACGCCGAGCGAACCGTTCGGCTCCACGACGATCGGCGCGCTGTATGCGCCGCCGAGTGGGAAGCCTGGACTGACCGGAGCCGGCATCGTCCACGTCTTACCGCCGTCCGTCGATTTCTGGACGACGGCATTGAAGTCTCCGTTGGAGAAAGCACAGCTGCCTGTCGGGTCGCAGAGCGTCTTCACCTCGGATTCGCTCGGCCCGTAGTCCCAGGTGACGTACACAGTCCCGTCCGGCGCGACTGCGATGAAGTCGCGGTCACCCCAATTCCCGTCGGCAGTCGTCGGCAGCGGCACGGGGAGGAGCGAGACACGCGCGAAAGACTGTCCGTGATTGGTCGACACCGCCACGGCCGGCGTCATCTCGGCGAGGGTGCCTCCCGAGGTGGGGACAAGGGAACCGAGCATGTAGGAGACGTACACCGTTCCATCGGGACCCACAGCCACATCCGGATCCCAGAGGTGGCCGGTGCTGGGCACGACGTGAGACGCCCCGAACTTCTTGCCCCCGTTCACGGAACGGGCGAAGCCAATCCCCTGACAACCGATCCAGGCCTCGTACACATAGTGACCAGCGACCGCTTGCTCCGGCTCGGCGTTCGAACCTGCGCAACGGCTCACGAGCACCACTTTCGGGGCGCTTGCCGCCCCGGCGAAGCCCACACCAAACAGAAGAAGACACGCCGCGGCGCCGGCAGCTACAGGAACGAGTCTCGACATGACTGTCCTCCCTCGCTCGCCCCTGCGGCGTCGCCGACGCGACTCCTGTCACGCACCTGGCGCTATTCTCCAATCGGTGCTACTGTGCAAAACACAGTAGTGTGGAACAAGCGCAACTTCTCAAAGGGGT
>DATFSG010000287.1:0-3629 GCA_035262765.1 Gaiellaceae bacterium
GCGATCTCCTCGAAGAAGTCGAGGTGCGCGTTGAAGAAGAAGGAAAGCCGCGGCGCGAAGGAGTCGACGTCGAGCCCGCGCTCGAGACACGCCTCGACGAGCGCGAAGCCGTTGGAGAGCGTGAAGGCGAGCTCCTGGGCCGCGTTCGAGCCGGCCTCGCGGATGTGGTAGCCGGAGATCGAGACGGGGTGCATGAGCGGCAGCCGCTCGGTGCACCACTCGACCATGTCCACGACGAGCCGCATCGACGGCGCAGGCGGGAAGATCCACTCCTTCTGCGCGATGTACTCCTTGAGGATGTCCGTCTGGACGGTGCCGCGCAGCCGGTCGAGCGCGACGCCCTGCTCCTCGCCGACGCACGCGTAGAACGCGAGCAGCATCGCCGCCGGGCCGTTGATCGTCATCGAGGTCGAGACCTCGCCGAGCGGGATCCCGTCGAAGAGCGTCTCCATGTCGGCGAGCGAGTCGATCGCCACGCCCTCGCGGCCGACCTCCCCGAGCGAGCGCGCGTGATCGGAGTCGTAGCCCATCAGCGTCGGCATGTCGAACGCCGTCGAGAGGCCCGTCTGGCCGTGCTCCAGGAGATAGCGGAAGCGCGCGTTCGTCTCCTCCGCGGTCCCGAAGCCGGCGAACTGCCGCATCGTCCAGAGCCGGCCGCGGTACATCGAGGGATAGACGCCGCGCGTGAAGGGATACGCGCCGGGCCAGCCGAGGTCGCGCTCGTAGTCGAGGTCGACGTTCTCGGGTGAGTAGAGCGGCTCGTTCTCGACGCCGGAGATGGTCGAGAAGAGCTCGCCTTGCCGTTCCGGCGTCGCCTCGTAGCGCTGCGCCCACTCGTCAGCGCCGGCCACGCGTTTCCCCCTGTCTGTCGCCGCCATCGCGCCGCGAAGTCTAGAGCGGGCTCTGCCCACAAAGGCGAGGCGCCGTCGTGGCGCCTCGCCTCTCCGGGTTCTACGAGGTACCGCTACTTGTAGAACTGGATGAAGAACCCAGCCGGCGCATAGTTGAAGTCGTCGACTGTGGCGACTTCGGCCTGGGCCGTGCTGCAGTCCTGGTACGGATTGCCGATCGCGAACATCACCGTCTCCCCTGAGTCCGAGGCGGCGCCGTAGTCCGGCGTCACGGAAGCGGACTTGAACGTGAACGGGAGGCCGGTGAAGCAATAGGCCGAGGTCGACTGCAGCGAGACGTTGGAGCTGGTGATTCCGCGCCCAGCCACGACCGTGCCGTTCGCCGCGACCTGTGCCCACGCGAGCGGGCTGTTGGCGAACGCAGCGTGCTTGACGCTGAGTGTCGGAGCGAGGTGCTTGATCAGTTGGATGTCCTGCTTGATGTCCGCGTGGTTCGACGCGGTCGCGGCGAACGCTGTTCCGCCGAGAACGAGGCCCAGGGTGATCATCGAGATCACGAGAGCCGGGCTCGGCAGGCGGAGCCTGCGCTTGAACATGGGAACCTCCGGTCGAAGTTGACGAAACCTTCAGCCGGGCAGCTGTCAGTCGTTGAAGACGGCGCCGCAGATGGTGAACCGGTCGCAGTGGCGAACGGCGGCCATGTCACCTTCTGGCTCCTGACGAATGCCCTCGCAGGGAGCATCGTCCTCCGCGTCCGCCTCGTCAAGGGCTGGCCGTCCGCCCTCGCTGGTTCCCTCACGCCCGCGGGGTCCGGTCTTGGGGGGAAACAGGAGGGTGCACAAAAGTGAAGTCTCTGAGGCATCCCGCGACGATCATCGCCTCGGTGGCGTTGTTCGTGGCCTTGGGAGGCGGCGCGATCGCCGCGACCGGGCTCATCTCGGGCTCGCAGATCAAGAACAACTCGATTCCGGTGAACAAGCTCACGAAGTCGGCAATCACAGCGCTTGGCGCCGGCGCTACGAACGAGAGCGCCGCCGGGAACACCGTCTGCCCGCCGAATACGACGGAGCCACCGACGTTCTGCGGCATTCCGGCCACGATCAAGTTCGACAAGAAGACGGCCGTCCTCGTCAATGCCTCGCTCGACTTGGCCTCGACCGACGGCAACGAGGCAGAGGCCCAGCTCGGGGTCTGCTACGCGAAGCACGGCTCCACGAGTCTGGTGATGGTCCAGCACGTGTCCCCGGACTTCGTCGCACCCGACTCCTCCTACTTCGCGCAGGGCGTGACCGGCTTCGTCGGGAACCTCGCGGCGGGGAAGTACGACGTCGGCCTCTGCCTGCAGGACGAGACCGACAACATGGAGGACGGCCGGTTCACGATCTCGATGTTGACCACCGAAATCCAGTCGAAGCTGAGCACCTTGAAGCCTCCGAGCTGAGCCAACATCGGCGGTCCCGCCCTCGCAGGCGGGACCGCCGACTGCTTCTAGGACTTCGAGGCGCTCGCGGCTGCGGTCGTCGGCATGAGCGTGATGCCGCTCATCCCGAGGTCGAACTCCTTTCCGGCGCCGCTGAAGGCGACATCGACGTCGATGTTCAGGTCGTCGAGCGACGACAGCGTGGCGGGGTTGGCAAAGACATAAGTGCGGCAGGCGGAGCCGGTCCTCGTCGTGTCGTCGTCCACAAGGACGACGCGGTCGCCGCTGCCGCTGTTCGAGTAGGTGTTTTGCGCGACGGTGATCAGGTCGATCTTCGCGCTGGGAGCGGCCGAGTAGCAGAGAGTCGCCGCGGTTGCTTCGAGCTTCTTGCCGTACAGGATCGTCGGGAGCGATGGGTGCGCGACGAAGGAGATCGATCCCGGTGCTGTCGAGGTCATCACGGTGCTGTTGTCGAAGAAGGTCCAGATGACCTGGTCGCCCGAGTTGAGCGGGTGCCAGTTGTCCGATCCCGTGGAGACGAAGATCGTGCCGCTGTTCGTCAGGTAGCTCGAGGCGGCGACACCTCCGAGCTGCGTAGCGTTCGTTGCGTTGGTGGCGTTGGTGGCAGTGGTCGCATTCGTCGCGCTGTCGGCGGACGCGGCGTGCGTCGCGCTCGTAGCGGTCGTGGCGCTCGCGGCCGTCTTGGCGTGCTTGACGCTGAGCGTCGGCGCCAGCTTCTTGATCAGCTTGGTATCGGCCTTGCGGTCCGAGTTCTTGCTCTTGGCGATCGCGCTGTTGGCGGCGAACGCCGTGCCCCCGAGCGCTACTGCTAGCGCGAGCATCGAGACCACGAGAGCCGGACTGGGGAGACGGAACCTGCGCTGCGACATCAGGAACCTCCGGAGTAGGCGTGGCGGTTCCCGAACCCTACGCTCGGAGGTTCAGCGGGTCGAGCCGGGTTTCCAGAGCGGCTCGTCGACCCCGACTTCGGCGTTCGCGGCTCGCGCGAGGACGAAGAGGAGGTCGGAAAGACGGTTGAGGTACTTGGCGGCGAGCGGGTTCGTGTCCGGCACCGCGAGCACGGCCCTCTCGGCGCGGCGGCAGACGGCGCGCGCGAGGAAGAGCCGCGCGGCCCGTTCGCTGCCGCCCGGCAGGACGAAGCTCTTCAGGTCCGGAAGTGCCTCGTTCGCCGCGTCGATCTCCTGTTCGAGCCGCTGGACGGCCTCGTCCGTCACGCGCAGGCGATCCTCGTTCCCGGCGAACGGGACGGACAGGTCGGCGCCGACGTCGAAGAGTTCGTTCTGGACGCGGTCGAGACCGCCCGCCCAGCCGACGAGCGAGTTGAGCTCGTCGACGTC
>DATFSG010000288.1:0-8122 GCA_035262765.1 Gaiellaceae bacterium
CGGAGCTCACCCGTACATCACCTGTCCACCCACGGTACCCCTCGAACCAGTCGGCCGGGGCGCAGATAGCACGCCCCGGCCGTCGGCCGTCAGAGGGACTACTGCGACGGTGCGATGTTCTGGTTCAGGTGGAACACGTTCGTCGGGTCGTACTTGACCTTCAGAGCGACGAGCTTTCGGTACGTCTCGTCTCCGTATGCGGACTCGGCCTGGCCGGTCTCGGTGAGGAAGTTGACGTACGCCCGGCCGGTCTGATCGGCCTTCGCCGCAGCGACCACCGACCGCGCCCATTCGGTCTTCTCGTCGAGGCCGGCGTCGTCCTCCGCCCCCGTCACGACGTTGAGCACGTAGGGCATCGAGCGCTCCGGGTACGCGGTATCGCCTGCGCCGACGCGTCCGACTGCGCCGCCCATCTGATGGACGTGGATCTCGGCCTGCCCGGGGGCGCTCCGGTGCAGTTCGGCGAACGCATCGATGGTCTCGTCGGAGAGGCCGGAGAGGTGCGTCCCCTTGAAGTAGGCCTTGATCCCCTTCGGCCAGAGCGGATCGAGCAAGCTCTGGATGAAGGTGTACGGCATCGGGTGGATCAGGTCGGCGACCGGCTCCGCAACGCTGCGCAGCTCGCGGACGAGCGCCTCGCCGTCCTCGACAGGCCCGGCGGTGACGGCGATCACGATCGCCACCTTCTTCCCGTGCCACTCCTCCGGGATCACCGGCAGCGGCGGCGCGGTCGCGAGGCTGATCGCGGTCGTGATCGAGTCGGGCTGCTTCGGCGCCCACTCGCGGTAGAACCGGAGCAGGTCGACATCCGCCTCGGCCGGCAGGAACAGCGGCCCCGCATAGACCTCGGGCCCGACCGGATGGAGCGCGAGCTCGAAGTTCGTCACGATCCCGAAGTTGCCGCCGCCTCCGCGCAGGCCCCACAGGAGGTCGGCGTTCTCCTCCTCGCTGGCGTGGATCAGACGGCCGTCCGCGGTGACGACATCCGCGCCCATGAGGTTGTCGGCGGCGAGCCCGTACTGGCGCATCAGCCAGCCGATGCCGCCACCGAGGGTGAAGCCGGCGACGCCCGTGGTCGAGACGAGCCCGCCCGTGGTCGCCAGGCCGAACTGCTGGGTCTCGTGGTCGACGTCGCCCCAGGTCGCGCCGCCGCCGACGAACGCGCGACGGGCCTCCTGGTCGACCCGGACGTTCTTCATCGGGCCGAGGTCGATGACCATGCCGCCGTCGGACGTCGAGTAGCCGGGGATGCTGTGGCCGCCGCCGCGCACGGCGACGGTCAGGTCGTGCGCGCGGGCGAAGCCGAGCGCCGCGATCACGTCGGCCGGGCCGGTGCAGCGCGCGATCACGGCAGGCTCGGCCGCGTCGTGGGCGCCGTTCCAGAGCCGCTTCGCCTCGGCGTAGCCCTCGTCGCCCGGCTGCAGAAGCTCGCCGCGCAGCGCGTCCCGCAACTCCTGGACGCTGGCCTCGCCGAGCACCGGTGCAAGCGTTGAACTCATCTTTGCCTCCCTTTCGTGGACTTGGAGGCACCGTTCTAACGAGGGGCTATTTGCCCCCCGTTTGCGCGCGCTTTGCGAGGCTGCGAATGCGGGCGCACACGTACTCGACGCCCTGCTCGTCGCCCCAGGAGGCAAACGCCTCGAGCGCCCGCTCGAGGAGGTCGCGCGCTCGCTCGTCCTCCCCGCGCAGGAGTGCGACCTCTGCGCTGTGCGCCCAGGTGACCGCTTGCCAGCGGCGGTTCGGGGTTTCCTCGACCACGGCCAGCGCCTGCTCCAGTAGCTCGTCTGCTCGATCGAGGCGGTCTCGCGCCTGCTCGAGCTCCGCCGTGCGCCAGAGCGTCGACGCCAGCCCCCAGCGGTCGCCGGCGCGGCGGAACGTGTCGGCTGCCTCCCTCAGCAGCGATTCGGCGCGCGGGTAGTCACCGGCGGCGACGGCGGCATTGCCGAGACCGACCAGGGCGAGCGCCGCACCGCGCCGGTCGCCACGGCGCGCCCGCAGCGCCCGCACCCGCTCGAACAGGTCTGCCGCGTCGTCGACGTCGCCGGCCGCGAGAGCGAGATTGGCGAGCCTCGCCCAGACGTCGGCGCGGCCGCGCTCACTGCCGGCCCGCTCGAATCCATCGAGCGCTTCGGCGAGGAGTTCCCGGGCACGCGCGGGTTCGTCTGCGGCGCGGGCGACGTTCGCCCAGTTGAGCAGGACGTAGCCGGCGGCGTCAGCCGACGAAACCTCGGCGAACGGCTGCAGCGTCTCCTCGAAGACAAGCCGCAGGCCGGGCGCGCCGGGATCCTGTACCGCGATCTGGGCGACGTTGATGAGCGCGGGGACGGTCTCGTCCGACGACCCGAGGCCTGCGAACAGTCCGGCGCTCTTCGCAAAGAGCTCCTCGGCCCCGTCGAAGTCGCCGGCCATCCAGGCGGCGACGCCGAGCGAGTAGACGCTCACCGCCTCCAGCGCGGAGAGCTGCCGCTCGAGCGCGATGGCCAGCGCCGACTCGAAGTGGACCGCGGCTGCGCGGCCGTCCTCGCGGGCGATCTCGATCCCGCCGCAGAAGTGAATCGCTCGCCACTCCAGCTCGGGCTCTGCGAGGTCTCGCGCAAGCGCGAGCGCCTCGTCGGCATGGTCGAGGCCCAGCCGCTTGTCTCCCGAGCCGGCCCGGTATTCGACCGCGGCCTGACCGAGCAGCGCGCGCACGCGCACCGGCGAGGGCTCAGGCGCGCGATCGAGAGCCTCGCCGAGCCAGCGCCGCGCCTCGGAGAGCTCGATCCGCCGGATCCAGAACGGCCACACGCGCGCAGACAGGCGAAGCGCAGCCGGTGGATCGGCGGCGAGCAGCCACTCGAGCGCGGCCCGCAGGTTGCCCCGCTCCGGATCCAGGCCCGAGAGCTGCGAATCGCCGCGCTCGACCAGGTCGGCGAGCCATTCGGCGTGCCGCTGGGAGAGGGCTGTGCGCTCCTGTGCCTCGACGAGCCGCGTGGTCGCGTAGGCGCGGATCGTCTCGAGCAGCCGATAGCGACGGGCGCCCTGGCGCTCCTCCGAGGTCACAAGCGACTTCTCCACGAGTCGCGCGAGCACATCCGCGACCTGCGCGCAGTCCAGTCCGTCGCCGGCGCACACCTGCTCCGCCGCGTCGAGTGTGAAGCCGCCGGAGAAGACCGCCAGGCGGCGCAGGAGAACGCGCTCGACGTCGGCGAGCAGCTCGTAGCTCCAGTCGAGGGCCGCCTCGAGGGTCTGCTGCCGCGTCGGCGCCGTCCGGCTCCCGGCCCGCAGGAGCCGGAAGCGATCGTCGAGCCGCTCGGCGAGCGCGTCGGCGGCGAGCGCGTCGATCCGAGCCGCGGCGAGCTCGAGCGCGAGCGGCAGGCCGTCAAGGCGGTTGCAGATGCGCGCCACCGCAGCTGCGTTCGACTCGTCCAGCTGGAACCCGGGCGCGACCGCGCCGGCTCGCTCGACGAAAAGACGAACCGCCTCGTAGCTCAGCAGCGCCTCCGGCCGCTCGGCGGCGTCCGGGTCGGGAATCGCGAGCGACGGCACGCGGAAGACCACCTCGCCCGGCACGCGTAAAGGCTCGCGGCTGGTGGCGAGGATCGTCAGGCGCGGAGCCGAGCGCAGAAGCGCGTCGGCGAGCGCCGCGCTCGAGCCGATCACGTGCTCGCAGTTGTCCAGCACGAGCAGCAGCTCGCGCGGTGCCAGCTCCTCGGCGATCGCGTCGACGAGGACGCCGCCGGGAAGCGCGCGCAGGTCGAGCGCCTCCGCGACTGCGTCGGGGACGTCGGCACCTTCGGCGACAGAGTCGAGCTCGACGAGGATGGCGCCGTCGGCCTCGACGTCTTCGCGGCCGCGAGCGAGCTCGAGCGCCAGCCGCGTCTTGCCGGCGCCGCCGGTGCCCGCGAGCGTGAGCAGGCGGGTGCGTCCGAGCAGCGTCCGCAGCTCGGCGAGCTCGTGCTCGCGACCGACGAAGGTGCTCGTCTCGAGCGGCAGCCGCCTCCTGCCCGGCACGACGCCGAGCTCGCCGAGCGTCTGCTCCAGCTCCTCGTGGAGCGCGGCCAGCCGCGCGCGCTCGAGCTCGGCCCAGTCGTCGTAGCGGTTCTCGGGCAGCAACTCGCCGCCGTACAGCGCGAGCGCGCGCTCGCAGGCCGCGCCTGTGCGCTCGCGCCTCGCGTCGGCGGCGGCGAGCTCGAAGGCGTCCACGTCGAGGTCGACATCGAGCCGGAGCAGCCCGTCCTGCAGCTCGATCGCGTCGGCTCCGAGCGCCTTCCGCGCCGCGTGCACGGCCTGGTTGAGGTTGTTGGCCGCGGCGGCGACATCGCGATCCGGCCAGAGCGCGTCCATCGCCTGCTCGCGGTGCAGGTGGTGACCGTCGGCCAGCGCGAGCAGCTTCACCAGGTCCTTGGCCTTGCGCAGCCGCCAGGCGGAATCCGGGACCGGAGCCCCGTCGGTTTCGGCGGCAAAGCCGCCGAGCAAGGTGACGCTCGCCCTCTGCATCGCTCCCAGACGAGAGCATGCCGTGACAGGCCGCGCGAGTACAATGCGGCCTGCCCGGCATCCACTAAGGAGCTGGAGCGAAATCGTGATCGAAAGAGTCCAAGTCATCGGTTCGGGCCGGGTCGGTTCGGCCGTCAGCGCCCGCCTGAGCGAGCGCGGCGTCGCCGTGGGCGAAGACGATCCCGACGTCGTCCTCCTCTGCGTCCCGGACACGGCCATCGCGGACACGGCCAAGTGCCTGACACGAGGACGTGCCTGGGTGGGACACGTCTCGGGAGCGACACCGCTCGCGGCGCTCGACCCGCACGAGCGCCGCTTCTCACTCCATCCCTTGCAGACGTTCGATCGCAGCGGAGACCCGTCCCAGTTCGACGGTGCCTGGGCGGCGATCACCGGCGAGACTGCCGAGGCGCTGGCGGTCGCACAGGAGCTCGCCGAGACGCTCGGGCTGCAGCCCTTCGAGCTCGCCGACAGTGACCGGACGCTCTACCACGCGGGCGCTGTGTTCGCCTCGAACTATCTCGTGACGCTGCAGCGGGCCGCAGTGCGGCTCGGCGTGCCGGCGGCCGGGCTCGTGACGCTGATGCAGGGGACGATCGCCCACGGCTTCGAGCTGACCGGACCGATCGCGCGCGGCGACTGGGCGACGGTCGATGCGCACAAGCGGGCGATTAGAGCGACGCATCCCGAGCTCGAGCAGCTCTACGAGACGCTCGCGGAAGCAACGGCGGCGATCGCATGAAGGTCGTCCGCACGATCGCCGAGCTGGAGACCGAATCGGGAACTGGGCTCGTCCCGACGATGGGAGCTCTCCACGACGGCCATGTCGCACTGCTGCGGACAGCCCGGCAGGAGAACGGCCGCGTCGTGATGTCGCTGTTCGTCAATCCGGCGCAGTTCGACGAGCAGACGGATCTCGAGGCCTATCCGCGCGACGAGCGACGCGATCTCGAGATCGCCGCAGCCGCGGGAGTCGACGTCGTATTCGCGCCGTCCGCGGAAGAGCTGTACCCGCCCGGCTTCGCCACCTGGGTCGATCCCGGCGAGACGGGCGCCGAGGGAGCCGCCCGGCCCGGCCACTTCCGCGGTGTCGCCACGGTCTGCCTGAAGCTGTTCACCCTCGTGCGCCCCGAGCGCGCGTACTTCGGCCAGAAGGACGCGCAGCAGCTGGCCGTGATCCGGCAGGTGGTGCGCGATCTCAACGTGCCGGTGGAGATTCGCGCCGTGCCGACGGTGCGCGACCCCGACGGCCTCGCTCTCTCCTCGCGCAACCAACGCCTCTCGGCGGACGAGCGCACGCGCGCCCTCGGCCTGCCGCGCGCACTCGCGTCCGCGGCAAGCGAACCGGACCCCGTCGCCGCCGCGCGCGCCTCGCTGAACGGCCTCGAGCCGGAGTACGTCGAGGTGCTCGATCTCGGCGACGCCAAGGTGCTCGCGGCCGCGGTGCGCGTCGGCTCCACCCGTTTGATCGACAACGTCCTCCTGGAAGGAGACCTCACATGAGCGAAGAGTCGAAGCCCCAGCGGTACGCGTCCTGGACGACCGGCAAGCTGCCGCTTCCCGAGCTCGCCGAGATGAAGCGCCGCGGCGACAAGATCGTGATGGTCACCGCGTACGACGCGCCCGGCGGCCGGCTGGCCGATGCGGCCGGCGTCGATCTGATCCTCGTGGGCGACTCCTCGGGCATGGTCGTGCACGGCCGCGAGTCGACGGTGCCGGTCTCCCTCGACGAGATCGTGTTCATGACGCAGTGGGTGACGCGCGGCGCGAAGCGGCCGCTCGTGATCGCCGACATGCCGTTCGGCTCGTACGAGGAGTCCGACGAGCAGGCGGTGCGCAACGCGGTGCGGCTCATCAAGGAAGGCGGCGCGGACGCGGTCAAGCTCGAACGCGGCGGCACCTCGGTCGCACGCGCCCGGGCGATCGTCGGCGCGGGGATCCCGGTGATGGGCCACGTCGGCCTCACACCGCAGACGGCGACCGTCCTCGGCGGCTTCAAGGCACAAGGGAGGACGGCCGAGCGCGCGCAGCAGCTGATCAAGGACGCGCTCGAGCTCGAGGCGGCGGGCTGCTTCGCGATCGTGCTCGAGGCCGTTCCGCCGGCCGTCGCGCGCGCAGCGACTCAGGCGCTCGCGGTGCCGACGATCGGGATCGGCGCGGGTGCGGACACCGACGGGCAAGTGCTCGTCTGGCACGACATGCTCGGCTTTTACGAGGGCCGGGCGCCCCGCTTCGTCAAGCGCTACGCGGAGCTCGGCGAGGCGGTCGTCGAGGCGCTGGAGCGTTACGCCGAAGAGGTGCGGAACGGTTCCTTCCCCGAGGAGCGGCACACGTACGCGATGCCCGAGGAGGAGCAGGCCGCCTTCGAGGGCGACTCAGTCGAGGCTCAGGCCCAGGAAATGACTCGCGAGCACGAGGAGCACCGGTAGGGCGGCTGCGAGGCCGAGAGCGCCGAGGCTCCGCGCCCAGCTCCAGCCGTGCACGCTGCGGACGCCGATGAGGAGCAGGACGGCGCACCAGGCACAGGCGAAGTAGAAGAGGCCGCCGAAGGTCAGGTCGCCTGGCCCCCAGTCGCGGCCGCCGGTGCGGAAGAAGTCCTGGCCGTAGATCGCAAGCCTGAGTGGCCAGAGCGTGAACAGCGCGAGCGCGAGCGGGGCAGCCGAGAGGGCGACGATGCTCCGCGCCCGCCGATAGCTACCGAGGCTGCCGAGACGCTGGGTCGCGCCGAACAGGAGACCGCCGCCGAGCCAATAGACGGCGAGGGCGTAGAGCATCCCGCCGAGGAAGGCCCAGACCGGGATCAGCGTCTCGGAGAACGAGGGGTCGTTGAGGAGCGTGCGGGCAACGGGGGTTCCGAGTACACCGGCGATCCCGGCGAGCCCCATGATCGCCGTCAGCGGCTCCTGCCGCGCCTCGACCGCCTCCTCCGACTCGTCCCGCAACGAGACGAAGACCGCACGGGGTGCGACGAGCACGGCCGGCGCACGCAGCCACCAGCTCCGCTCGAGCGCAGAGGTACGCCCACGGTCGGCGGTTTCCGCCATGACGCTGAGGTTAGCCAGTCCCGGTCAGCTGATGGTGATCGACGAGATCAAGACAATCGCGACGATGACCTGGAGCAGGATCCAGCCGACCGACACCCAGGCCCAGGTGCGCAGCTGGGCGCGCCGCTGCGGGCTCCGCTCGTTGCCCACGAGAATCAGCGCCGCGATCAGGGCGAACAGCGGAAAGAACAGCGACGCGAGAACAGCACCAGCAATCGTCGGGCCGGTGTAGGGCGGCGCGTCCTCGGGCCGTGGGGCGAGGCCTGCGTCCATGCGCAGAGTCTTACGTCGAGTCGTAGCCGCGACAAGTGTCCGTTTCGGACAGTCCGCTACGCGGCGACGGTCGCGCGCTCCGGCAGCACGTGCTGCAGGAAGCGGCCGGTGGAGCTCTCCTCTACCTGCGCAACGTCTTCGGGCGTCCCGACAGCGATCAGCTCGCCGCCCGCTTCGCCGCCTTCCGGCCCGAGGTCGATCACCCAGTCGGCCTGCTTGATCACGTCGAGGTTGTGCTCGATCACGATCATCGTGTTGCCGCCGTCGACCAGCCGCTGCAGCGTCTCGAGCAGCTTCTCGATGTCGGCGAAGTGGAGTCCCGTCGT